>DASSAT010000117.1:0-5002 GCA_035699305.1 Fimbriiglobus sp.
AGGCCAACCGCTCCGCAGCCCTGAAAGGGCGACACACGGCTATGCTGTCTCGCCCTTTCAGGGCTATACATCGGTGGGGCCGCGTCCCGAGGGCTGCGCCCTGGGCTGAGAACTCCCAGCCCTTCGGGCTGAAGACTGGGCCGTCACATCACGAACATTTCAACAGAGCACCCAGCGGGGAGAGGGGTTGGGGGTGAGGGGTCAGGCTTCGGTTGTCTAATACCTGACCCCTCACCCCCGGCCCTCTCCCCCGAGGGGAGAGGGGAGAAAGAATGGAGCCTATGCGATCTGGCTCTAGCCGTTGGTCCCGGCCACGGTCGTGCCGCTGCCGCTGTCGAACTCGTCCAGGGCGAGGTACTGCGACGGGTCGTCCAGCCGCAGGAACCGGCGGATGTGGCCCGGAGTGCCGACGATCAACTCGGACTCGCCGTCGCCGTTGACGTCCACCACCGCCACCCGGGCGCCGCCGCGGGACTTCGGGTCGAAGGCGAAGAAGTTGCTCAGCGTGTCGAACCCGCCGGCCACGCTGATCACCTGGACGTGCGGGGCGCCGCCGGCCCCGGCCCCGACCACGATGTCGGCGGCGCCGTCGCCGTCGAAGTCGGCGCCGCTGACGTTCACCCCGTTGCGGAACGACGGGTCGAAGGCGAAGAAGTTGGCCAGCACCACCGACGGGTCGGCCCCGGAGTAGACGGCCACCCGCGGGGCGCCGCCGACCCCGGTCCCGGTGATGTAGTCGTCGAACCCGTCCTTGTTGACGTCGGCGGCGGCGACCGCGACCCCGCCGCGGAAGGACGACTCGTAGGCGAAGAAGTCGGCCAGCACGTCCCCGGTGGCGTAGTCGATGGCGACGATCCGCGGGCCGCCGCCTTTGCCCGTGCCGACGATGAGGTCGTCCACCCCGTCGCCGTTGACGTCCCCGGCCGCCACCCCGGTCCCGCCGGTGAACGTCGGCTCGTAGACGAAGAAATTCTTCACCACGGTCCCGGTCTCGCCGTCCACCACCTCGATCCGCGGGCCGCCGCCACGGCCGGCCCCGATCAGCAGGTCGTTGACCCCGTCCCCGGTCACGTCGCCGACGGCCACGCTCGCCCCGCCGCGGAACGACTTCTCGAACGGGACGAACTTGAACACCGACTTCCCGGACTCGGGATCGACGACCACCACCTGCGGGTTCCCGCCCTCGGCCGGGCCGATGACGATGGCGTCGGCCGGCACGACGCTCGGGACTTCCCGGCGTTCCAGCTGACGCACCTGCGGGCGGAAGCGCAACGTCGATTCGCTCATGGTAAATACTCCTCCCTCGGGCCGGCGCGCGGGCCGACCGGTTGGCGGGCGACAGTGATGGGCGGCCGGCGAGGCGGCCGGAGGGGGGTCGGGCGAATCCGCTGACGGGCCGACGACCGCCGGCCCGAGCCGAATCCTAGCCCGCGAACCGCCGTGGGCCAAGCAATCGCGGCCGGCGCATCTTCTTACGGCCGGGGTTGACCGAGTTTTTCCACATTCGATATAGTTTTCCCCGTCCGCGGAGAGTTCCCCGCCGGGCGAGAATCGCGGCGACGGATCGCCCGCCCCACCCCCAGGACGGCCCCCTCATGCCCCTGTTCACCGAGGCCGCGACCCTCACCCCCGAACAGATTCAGAAGTTGGCGGACGAAGCCGCTCGGCTGAAAGCCCTCCCGGCGGAGCAGGTGGCCGCCCTGCCGACCGAGCAACTCCACCAAGCGCATCAGGTGATCGAGCAGGCCCGGTGGGCCACCGAGTTGCCGTACTTCCGCTGGCTGCACGACTGGCTCCCCGAGCCGTTCTTCCAGACCCAGTGGTTCCTGCTGTTCTTCCTGGTCGTCGCCACCGCGTACTGGCTCTTGCCGCGAAGGTGGAACACCGCACGGGTCTGGCTGCTGGTCGCCGCCAGCTTCCACTTCTACGCCGCGTGGAACGCCAGCCTGGCGCTGCTCGTGACCACGACCGCAACGTTCGACTACCTGTTCGGCCGCGGGATGGACGCGACCACCCGCCGGCCGGTCAAGCGGACGCTGATGTGGTGCAGCATCCTGATGAACCTCGGGGTGCTGGCGTACTTCAAGTACCGCGGGTTCTTCCTCAACGATCTGCACGAGCTGATTACGTCCCTGGGCGGCGACCCGGGGTTCCGGGCACTCTCGCCGCTGAACATCCTGATCCCGTTCGGCATCTCGTTCTACACGTTCGAGGCGATCAGCTACGCGGTGGACGTGGCCACCGGCAAGATCAAGGCCGAGCGGCGGCTGCCGTACTTCCTGTTGTTCATCCTGTTCTTCCCGCATCTGGTCGCCGGGCCGATCGTGCGGGCGGGGGACTTCCTGCGGCAGGCGCACCGGATCAAGCGGTGGAACTGGGTGCGGGTGCAGGTGGGGTTGCAGTTCTTCCTGCTGGGGCTGTTCAAGAAGCTGGCCATCGCCGACCGAATGGCGGTGTTCACCGACGGCACGCCGGACAAGCCCGGCCCGCTGCTGGACCCGGCCAGCTACAACTCGTCGGCCATCTGGCTGGCGGTGCTGGCGTACGCGCTGCGCATCTACGCCGACTTCAGCGGCTACTCGGACATGGCGGTCGGGACGGCCCACCTGTTCGGCATCCGGCTGATGCAGAACTTCAACATGCCGTACCTGTCGGCGAACATCACCGAGTTCTGGCGGCGGTGGCACATCAGCCTCTCGACGTGGCTGCGCGACTACCTGTACATCCCGCTGGGCGGCAGCCGGTGCGGGCCGGTGCGGCGGACTTTCAATCTGATGGTGACGATGCTGCTGGGCGGGCTGTGGCACGGGGCGAACTGGCCCTACGTGATCTGGGGCGGGCTGCACGGGCTGATGCTGGTGGTCCACAAGCAGTTCGCCGGGTATGCCAAGACGCGGCCGGTGCTCGACGGGCTGTTGCAGTCCGGGCCGGGGACGACGCTGCGGGTGCTGGTGACGTTCTTCTGCGTGAGTCTGTGCTGGGTGTTCTTCCGGCCGGACCTGCACCAGTCGTGGGTGATCTTGGAGCGGATGTTCACGATCCAGGACGGGCTGACGCTGCCGCTGCACAACCGCAGCCTGTGGTACACGGTGCTGCTGGTGCTCGGGTGTCACCTGCTGGTGGCGAAGGGGGTGTGGCAGTGGGTGTGGGCGCGGACGCCGCCGGCAATCGCCGGGTTCGGGTACGCAGTGGTGCTGACGGCGGCGATGGTGCTGGCCCCGGAGCTAGGGCAGTCGTTCATCTACTTCACGTTCTGACCCACCCGGCGTGGCAGGTCAAGGGAGGTGCCCGATGTCGATCCGACGCGGTAGCCGGCGGGCTCGGGCGGCCGTGGTCTGGGGTCTGGCCGCAGCGGCCGCGGCCCAACTCGGACTGGTCGCCACGATCGAGTTCTGGAAGCCGGAGTTGAGCGACCTGGAGTACGGGGCCCGGGTGAAAAAGCTGCGGACCGCGCTGGCCGCCGCCCCCGGCCGGCCGTTGGTCGCCGTCCTGGGGTCGTCCCGGGTGACGCACGGGTTCGCTACCGACCTGCCGCCCGTCCCGGGTGCGGCCGACCCCGGCCCCCCGGTGGTGATGAACATGTCGCTGGCTGGGGGCGGCCCGTTCATGCAACTGCTGGTCCTCCGGCGGATGCTCTTGATGGGGGTCCGGCCGGAGTACGTGGTGCTAGAGGTGCTGCCGGTCTGCCTGTACACCGACGCCCTGAACATCACCGCCCCGCAGTACATCGACCAGCGGCGGCTGCGGTGGAGCGACCTGAAGGCGTTCGGCCGGCACGCCCCGAAGGTGGCACGGCTGCGGTATTGCCAGTGGTTCGAGTGGAACGCCGCCCCGTGGTACTCCGACCGGTTCAACCTGGTGGCCCGGTGGCTGACGGCCTTTGCCACCCCGGCCCAGCAAAAGGAGGCGGACCGGTGGCGGCTGGCGCTTAGCCCGACCGGGTGGGCCTCATTCGGGACCGACCCGTTTCCGGCCAACATCCGGGCGCAGGTGCTGGAGGTGGCCCGGCGGGAATACAAGGACGCCTGCCCGTTCCGGTTCGTCCACCCGGGGACCGATGCCATCTACCGGGACCTGCTGGACACTTGCCGGCGGGAGGGGATCAAGGTGGTGGCGATCGTCCGGATGCCGGAGGGCAACGAGTTCCGGTCCTGGTACGGCCCGACCACCCCAGAGCTGATCCGCGACTACATGACCGACCTGTGCCGACAGTACAACGTCCCCTACGTGGACGCCAGTGAGTGGATCCCGGACGACAAACTGCCCGACGGTCACCACCTGACCCCGGCCGGCGCCCAGGCGTTCACCGAGCGGTTCTGGCGGGAGGTGTTCCGGCCCCGCTGGGAGCGGGACCACCCCGGCCCGGCCGCCGCCGCCGGACGGTAGCCGCCCCGTGATCCCGACCCGCTGGCCCCGCGAAGGACCCATGCCCGCCGCGTCCGCCATGATCCGCAGCCTGATGACCGCCGACCGCCGGGCCGCCGCGGCCCCGCCGCCGCTACGGCCGACCGGCCGCCGGACGGCACCGCGGGCGGTGGCGTGGGGCGTCGGCCTCTTCGTGGCGATGCAGCTGGGCCTCGGCCTCGCCTCGGAACTGTACCCGCGCGTCCGCGACCCGCTCTACGGCGACAAGCTGGTCAAGCTCCAGCGCCGCCTGGCCGCCGGGCACGCGCCCACGGTGGTGATGCTCGGCAGCTCGCGGACCGGGCTGGCGTTCCACGGCAAGCGTGCCGAGCAGGCGCTGGCGGCCGAGCTGGGCCGTCCGGTCGTCGCGTTCAACTACGGCGTCCCCGCGACCGGCCCGGTGACGCACCTGGTCTACCTCAATCGCCTGCTGGGCGACGGCATCACCCCGGACGTACTGGTGCTGGAGGTGATGCCGTCGATGCTGATCGACGGCCCCGGCGCCCCGCTGGAGAAGAACTGGCTCTACGCCGACCGGCTGACGTTCGCCGAGCAGGAGACGGTCATCCGCCACGGCTTCCCGGCCGACGCGGTGCGC
>DASSAT010000118.1:0-4502 GCA_035699305.1 Fimbriiglobus sp.
CGACGCTGATGTATCGCCTGGAACGGACTCCATGCCCTTCTTGCTCGACGCCCTGTACCTGCTTGCGCTGGTGGTGCTGTCGCCGTGGCTGGTGTGGCGGGCCGTCGCCACCGGGCGCTACCGCCGCGACCTCGGGGCCAAGCTCCTCGGCCGCGTCCGCGTGCCCAACCCCGACCGCAAGCCCGTCGCGTGGTTCCACGGCGTCAGCGTCGGCGAGATTCACCTGCTCGCCACCGTCGTCGCCGCGTTCCGCAAGCGGCACCCGGACTGGCTCGTCGTCGTCTCCTCCACCACCGACACCGGCCTGGACGAGGCCCGCAAACGGTTCACCGACTCGCCGGTGATCGCGTACCCGTTCGACTTCTCCTGGGCGGTCGCGGCGGCACTGGACTCGGTGAAGCCGTCGCTGGTCGTGCTCGCCGAGGGCGAGATGTGGCCGAACTTCCTCCACGCCGCGGCCCGGCGAAACATCCCCGTTGCTGTCGTCAACGCCCGGATGAGTCCGCGGAGCTTCGCCCGGCTGCGACGGCTCGCCGGGCCGGCGCGGCGGCTGATGTTCCGGTACGTCGATGCGTTCGCGGTGCAGTCGGCGGACTACGCCGACCGGCTGCGGCAACTCGGCGTGGACGCGAACAAGCTGACGGTCACGGGGTCGGTGAAGTACGACGGCGCCACCGGCGACCGCTCTCGGGCGCGGGAGCTGCGGGCGCTGCTCGGGCTCCCTTTGGAAACCAGAGGGGGAGAAGAGGAGAGGGGGAGAAGAGGAGAAGAGGAGAAGAGGAGCCAGACGGCTCGGGCTTCGTCTCCTCTTCTCCCCCTCTCCTCTTCTCCCCCTCTTCCGACGCCGACGGTCTGGGTCGCCGGCAGCACCCACGCGCCGGAAGAGGCGATCGTCCTCGGCGTGTTCGTCAAACTTCGCCTACGGTTCCCGCAACTGCGGCTGATCCTCGTCCCGCGCCACCCGGACCGGTTCGCGGAGGTCGCGCAACTCGTCGAGCGCTCGGGGCTGCCGTTCGCGCGTCGGAGCCAGATCACGGCCCCGCTCCCGGAGATGCCGGCGGTCGTGCTGCTGGATACCGTCGGCGAACTCGGCGCCGCGTGGGGACTGGCGGACGTCGGCTACACCGGCGGCAGCCTCGACGGCCAGCGCGGCGGGCAGAGCATGATCGAGCCGGCCGGCTATGGCGTGCCGACCCTCTTCGGCCCGCACGTCTGGAACTTCCGCGACGCCGCCAACCGGCTCCTTGATGCCGGCGGCGCGGTCATGGTGAACGACGCCGCCGAACTGGAGCGCGAGCTGGCAAAACTGTTGGAGGATGCCGGCCTACGCGAGCGAATGGGTGAGGCGGCGCGGAAGTTGGTCCGCGAACAGCAGGGGGCCACCGGGCGGACGCTCGACGTGCTGGACCGGGTGATGTAAACAAATCCCAAATCCCAAGCACCAAATCCCAAATAGTCGATTGGGATTTGGTGCTTGGGATTTGGGATTTCCGTTAGCGTGGTGTCGGCTCCGGCTTCGCCGCCGCCGCCGGGCCGCGTAGCGCCCGGATCACCAGCACCCGCTGACGCGCGCGGTCCGTGGTCGCCGTGTAGAAGAACGCTTGTCCCAGCGTGCCGTCCGGCTCGTCAGTCGGGCCGACCACCAGGTAATCCCGCGGCCCCAGCGTCACCTCGAACGCCAGCGACGGGAACGCCTCCAGCGGCTTGCCATCTTTCCGGGTGAACTCGGTCCCGTCGGCCGACGGCTTCAGCCACGCCTGCTTGTCGCCGTGCTGCACCTGCGGCTCGCAGAAAAGCGTCACCCGATCGCCCTCGCCCGGCCGGGCCGTCACGGAGAGTCCGCACTCGGCCGCGGTCAGCTCGACCGGGACGGCGTCGGCCGCCAGGTCGGGAAACGCCCGGTAGGCGCACCGCCCCAGCGGGCCGTTGACCGGCACCACCTTCGGCTTGCCCGGCTGCATCGTGCGGTGCATCGGGTTGACGGTCGCGCGCTCGGACGTGATGAGCTGCTCGAACTCGCCGGGGACCATGCCGGTCAGCACGCCGACTCGCAGCCCGTTGCGGGCCAGCAGGGCGGACTGCTCGTGCGGCAGCGGCGTGCCGGCCGACGCCCACAGGCCGCGGCCCAGGAACGGGTCGCCGGCCGGCCGCTCGATCAGCACCGTGCGGATCGCCAGCCCGGAGCCGGTCATCGCCCGGAGGCGGTCGTACCACCCGGCCGACCGCGGGTCCGACCCGCGGAACAGGCAGCCGGTCGCCGCGGCACAGACGAAGATCAGGAGTACGCAGGCCGTCCGTGGCCGGCGCATGGCGTTCACCCTTCAACCCGGACTCGGTGTCAAGAGGGGCGGAGATACCCGCCCCGGCCGGCGGCGTCAACCCGGCCCGCGGTCCCAGGACCGTTTCCCCGTTGCCGTGGCCGGCCGATTGCCGGACAATTTCGGCTCGCGGCGAGCGATCACCCCCAACCCCAGGCCCGGCGATGATCACGACCCTCCGCAAGGTCTCGCTGACGCAGTGGATCCTGATGGCGATGGTCGCGGGGATGTTCGTCGGCTGGGCGTTCCCGGAAGCGGCCCTGCAGCTCAAGCCGCTGTCCACCATCTTCCTGCGGATGATTAAATCGCTGATCGCGCCGCTGATCTTCGCCACCCTGGTGGTCGGCATCGCCGGGCACGGCGACGACATGAAGAAGGTCGGCCGGCTGGCGCTGAAGTCGCTGATCTACTTCGAGGTCGTCACCACCCTGGCCCTGTTCGTCGGGCTGGCCGCGGTCAACCTCGCCCGGCCAGGCGACGGCGTCGTCCTCGGCGCCGAAGCGATGACGGGGCAGGAGTACGCGGCCAAGCAGACCACCGTGGCCGGCATCCTCGAACACATCGTCCCGGCCAGCGTGGTCGAGGCGGCCGCTCAGAACGAGGTCCTCCAGATCGTCTTCTGGTCGATCTTGTTCGCCGTCGCGCTCACCCGGGTGCCCGGCCCCAAGCGGGCCGTCGTCATCGCCAGCCTGGACGCGCTGGCCGAGGTGATGTTCAAGTTCACTGGGCTGGTGATGGCGTTCGCCCCGGTCGGGATCGCCGCGGCGATGGCCGTCACCGTCGGCAGCGGCGGGCTGAAAGTCCTCGGCAACCTCGCGTTCCTCGTCCTGACCCTGTACGCCGCCCTGGTCGTCTTCCTCGCGGGGGTGCTGATCCCGGTCGCGCTGGTGGCGCGGGTGCCGCTCAAGAAGTTCCTCCGCGCGGTCAAGGAGCCGGCCCTGATCGCCTTCTCGACCACGTCGTCCGAGGCGGCCCTGCCCAAGGCGATGCTGGCGATGCAGTCGATCGGCGTGCCGAAGCGGATCGTCGCGTTCGTCCTGCCCACCGGGTACTCGTTCAACCTGGACGGCTCGACGCTGTACCTGGCGGTGGCGTCGGTGTTCGCGGCGCAGGCGGCGGGGGTCGAGATGAGCCTCGGCCAGCAGCTCGTGATGATGCTCACCCTCATGGTGACGAGCAAAGGCGTGGCCGCGGTGCCGCGCGCGTCACTAGTGATCCTGGCCGGCACGCTGACGCAGTTTCGGTTGCCGCTGGAGGCGGTCGCGGTCATCTTCGGCGTCGATACGCTGATGGACATGGCCCGGACGACGGTGAACCTGATCGGCAACTGCCTGGCGTCGTGCGTGATGGCCCGCTGGGAAGGCGAGTTCGACGATCGCGCGACTGGTGTTCTCCCGGACGAAAAACGGAACGCGGATGACGCGGATGAAACCCCGCGGATGAACGCGGAAGAAAGAAAGGATATAAAGCCAGAGTTCGAGCCGCGCTGAGCCGCGTTCCGTTTTTCTCCGCCCTGGTCCCCCTCATGTTCGACCTGCTCATCCGCAACGGCCGCGTCATCGACGGCACCGGCCTCCCCTGGTTCCGGGCCGATGTCGGCATCACCGGCGACCGCATCACCGCCGTCGGCCGACTCGGCAACGCGGAAGCGAAGCAGGCCATCGACGCCGCCGGCATGGTCGTCTGCCCCGGGTTCGTGGACGCCCACGTCCACGGCGACCTGCCGCTGCTCGTCGATCCGTACCACGAACCGGCGGTGCGGCAGGGCGTGACCACTTACGTCGTCGGCCAGGATGGCGTGGCGTTCGCCCCGGCGTCGCCGGAGACGATGCGGTACATGCGGCGGTACACCGCCGGGTTCAACGGCAACCTGCCCACCCCCGGCAAGGACTGGCGGACTGTCGCCGAGTACCTGGCGCTGTTCGACCGCAACTGCGCCATCAACGTCTGCACCCTGATCCCCAACGGCAACGTCCGCATGGAGGTGATGGGCCTGGAAAGACGGACCGCGACCGCCGACGAGTTGAAGCGGATGCGCCGGCTCGTCCGCGAGGGGATGGAGCAAGGCGCCGTCGGTGTCTCCAGCGGGCTGGACTACGTGCCGAGCCTGTACGCCGACGTTCACGAACTGACGGCGCTGTGCGAGGAGATCACCCCGTTCGGGGGCGTGTACGTCACGCACAT
>DASSAT010000119.1:0-5347 GCA_035699305.1 Fimbriiglobus sp.
CCGCCCTCCGTGGCGGCCCGGAGACAGGCTTACGGGACAGTCTCTAACTGCTTGCGGCAATCCGCGTAGGTCCGCTCGGTGGTACGGCGGCGGAGTCCCAGGAGAGCAGTGAAGTCGTCATCGTCGTCCTCCCCGCGGGCCTTCGCGGTCGCCCGGTTGACGGCGGCGGCGGTCACCCCGGTCTCGTAGGCGGTCACCCGCCGCAGCCGCCAGGCCAGGGACGCCACCCGGTCGGCCAGTTCGGTCTCCAGGACTCCGACCGGCCCGAGGGTGGCGGCGATCCCGTCGCGGAACGCCTCCCAGTCCTCCGGCCGTTCGCCGGGGACGATGGGGACGGCCGACCGCAGCCCGTGGGACAGGGCGTTCATCCTCGCCATCGCCTTCCCGGCGTCGGTCCGCGGGCCGGTGGACTTCACGGCGTTCGCCCGGTTGGCGGCCAGTTGCAGGTCGCTTGTCATCGTCACTCCACTGGTAAGGTTGAGAAAAACAGACCCACTCATCCAGCCAGTCCGTTCCACAAGACTCACTTGGACCCCCCGCCCGGGAAAGACATGCCGCCGGACGGCTCGAACCCCGGAGGGAGTTGGTCGTCGAGGCTCGCCCGGGTTGGGTTTTCCCCTTCGCCTCGGGCCGGTGTCACGGCCGGGGCTGGGGTGAGCAGGCGGACGAGTGCGGCCCGCTGGTCGGCGGGTAGGGCGGCCAGTTGTGCCAGGAGGGAGAGCAGATCAGGAGCGGGGGCCGCAGGGTCAGCGTGTTCGGGTTCGGTCGGGCTGGTGCAACCGGTGGTGCAACCGTCCCGCGTAGTATTCGAGTTGCCTGGAATTCCCGGGGTTTGGTGAGGATGCTCGGTGGTTCGGGACCAAGAGGTCGCAGGTTCAAATCCTGTCAGCCCGACTTTAAGTGATTGCGGCGAAATGACTTAGGACAACACGATCGTCGAGTAATGAGCCGGGTTTGCCTTCGGGTAAATCCGGCTTCTCTTTTCGGGTAAATCCCCTCGCTCCGGCAAGTCGCTCGACCTGCCTGCCGTCGCCGAAGTCGTCCCGCTCGAATCAGTCCTGACACCGGCACGGACGGTTCGTACCCCGAACTGTCATTCGACGCCGAGGACCGAATGGGCGAGCAGCACCGCATCACCATCACCGACGCCGAGGTCTTGGCCGTCTGCGGCGGCGTGGACGACGCCACCGGCCAGCACGTCGTCGTCTTGACCCTGCGGCCGATCACCGGCTCGGGCTGGGGGCACGTCAACTACTCGCTGCACCCCGACAACGCCCGCTCGCTGCTCGACCGGCTGACCGGCGTGGCAACCGAGATGGGGTGGGCACCACTCACCCCACCCTCCGAACCACCACGAACCACGCCCTCGGCCCGCCGGAACTGAACGAGATGTCTGTCAGATCGGGCCGGACCTCGAACCGGGTCGGCTCGATGCTCTCCACGACCCAACCATGGGCGAAGGCGTCCTCGATCTCCTTTTCCGACACCCGCCTCGGCCCCTGCTCGCCCGGCTCGGCGACCGAGAAGCAGAGGAGGAACAGCCGACCACCCGGCTTCAGGACCGACGCCAGCGCCTCGACGTACCGCCGCCGGTCGTCGTCCGAGAAGACGTGGAACAGGCCGCTGTCGATCACGCTGTCGAAGACCTCGGGCCACTCCTTCAGGGCCAGGGCATCCATGACCAGGAACGTGGCCGTCAGCCCACGCTCTGCCGCCTTCGTCTTCGCCCGCTGGATCGGCTCTGCCAGGAAGTCGATGCCCGTCACCTTCTGGCCTCGTCTGGCGAAGTACAGGGCGTTCTCGCCAGTCCCGCACCCGGCGTCGAGGACCGACCCGGTGATCCGGTCGGCCACGTCGAGGAACACCTGCTGCGGCCTGCCGATCTCCCACGGCGGTTGCCCGGCGTAGATGTTCTCGTCCGCCGTCTACCGCCACCTGGATCACTTGAAGACCCTCGGCGGACCGCCGATCTGGGTGCGGTCGGCCGGGAAGCTCGGCGACGATCTGGTGAACGGCCGGAACTCGACCGGCCAGCGGTTCGCCTCCATCCCGGCGTTCACGAAGGGTGAGGCCGGAAAGGTCGGGATGGTCCGCCGCCAATGCACGAAGGAGTACAAGGTCGAAGTCGTCAACAAGGCGATCCGGCGGGAACTCCTCGAACTCAAGCCCCGCCAGCGAATCCCCAAGGACGTGCTGATCCACCAGTATTTCGGCATCAGCACCGACGAGGCGGGGCGGGCCGAGCGGGGGAAGAAGCGGTTCGAGGGCGTCAAGCACACCGTCCCGGTGTACCCGCTGATCGACATGGGGTGGAGCCGCAAGGGGTGCATCGAGTACCTGCGAGTCAAACTTCCCTACGAGGTTCCCAAGTCCTCCTGCGTGTTCTGCCCGTACCGGACCAACCAGTCCTGGCTGCACCTGAAGCGAACCGACCCCGAGGGGTGGGACCGGGCGGTGGAGATCGACGAGGCGTTGCGGGCCGACGGGAGCATTGTCACCCGTGGGTTCCGGCAGAAGCTCTACCTGCACCGCTCGTGCGAGCCGCTGGTGCAGATCGACTTCGGGTCGCTCGCCCCGAACACCCTCGACCCGATGACCGTCGGCGAGTGCCTGGGCCTCTGTGGGAACTGAGCCGACGCCGCCCAGGACGAGAGGCCGGTCGTCACCCCGGCCACGGGGCGTTCTGAAGGACGACCCGGTAGCCGTCCGGGTCGGCGAACGTCCTGCCCCGCCGGTCCCAATACGGGTTGAACGCCGCCACCGGCCGGTGCCCGTGTGACTCCAGTCGGGCGACCGCCCGCTCCCACTCGGCCCGGTCGGGCAGGTAGAACACCAGCAAGTTGTCCTCGGTCGGTGCCCTCCCGGCCCAGTGCCCGGCCTTGCGGGTGAACTCCAGGTGGTACGCCGCCCCGGCGTGCCCGAGCATCACGCCGTCGAACCCGTCGTGGCCCCGGAACTCGGCCAGGACGGCGAATCCGAGGCCGTCCCGGTAGAACCGGACAACGGCGTCCAGGTCGTCGGTCGGCCGGGCTACCCGCAGGTGGGCGGACCCGATCCCGTTCGTTTCGTTCATCAGCCGCTTCCTTCCAGATAACGTTGCCTCATTCCATCATGCCCGCAACCATCGCCGCTGCCCAGCACGCACCGGGGTGGTCGAGTCCCGCCCAACGGGACAGGCCGACCGTACAACGAGGATGTGTGTGGCACTGACCCGAGCAGGTCCGATATGCTGCCGCTTTACCACGATTCGCATTTCACCTTCCAGTTCGCCGACGACCGCATCATCCCCCGGTTCCACCTGGAGGGTGTCGGAGTTGGTCGGCGGGTGTCGGTATACCGCATCGACCCGTCCACCGGCGAGCGGCTCGGCTTGCTGACGACCGGGACGGCGGGCGACGGCGGATGGGTGGAACTGACTGAGCCGATCATCGTCCGGGCCGGGGACGCCTTCATCGCCGTGCTGGTGGAGCGGTTGAACGCATGACCCCCGAACAAGTCGCCGCCAGCTACGACCTGATCGCCGACCAGTGGATCGATGTCTCGACCTACGGGTTCGCACAGATGGAGCGGGCCGTCGCCTTCGTGAAGCGCAAGGGCGTGGCCCTGGACGTGGGGTGCGGGGCGGGCCGCTGCCACGGCCTGCTGGCCCGGCACGGGTTCCGCACGGACGGCCTCGACGTGTCCCCGGCGATGATTGCCCTCGCACGGGAGCGGCACCCGGAGGCCCGGCTGTTCCACGCCGACATCGGCCAGTGGGAACTGCCCCGGCCGTATGACCTGATCGTGGCGTGGGACAGCGTGTGGCACGTCCCACTAGCCCAACAGGAGGCGGTCCTGGCGAAGCTGTGCCGGGGGCTGTCGCCGGGCGGGGTCCTCGTCTTCACGACGGGCGGGACGGATGCGCCCTCGGAGAAGCGGGACTCGTGTATGGGGCCGCCGATGTACCACGCCACGCTCGGCATCCCCAAGACCCTGCACGTCCTCGCCGACTCGGGCTGCGTCTGCCGCCACCTGGAGTACGACCAGCATCCCGAGCTTCACGTCTACCTCATCGCCCAGAGATTGGGGAACGACTCCCCGACGACGTGCGACCGTGTTCGGCTTCGCCCGGTCGAGGCGGGCGACCTGCCCCGGATGTACGACCTGCAACTCGACCCGGACTCGAACCGAATGGCGGTCACGATCCCCCGGGCCAGAGAGGCGTTCGACTCCCATTGGGCGAAGTCGCTGGGCGACCCGGCCAACATCATCCGGGCGATCCTCTTCGACGAGGCGTTCGTCGGGTACATCTCCTGCTTCCCGGCGGAGGGCCAGGATCACGTCGGCTACTGGATCGACCGGACGTTTTGGGGTAAAGGAATTGCCAGCCGGGCGTTACAAGTGCTGCTTCTGGAAGTCGCCAAGCGTCCGCTCATCGCCACCGTCGCCACGAGCAACGCAGTTTCACTTCGGGTCCTCCAGAAGTGCGGGTTCGCCGTCGAGCAGGTCCGGCGTGACCCGGCCACCGACCGCTACCCGGAGTGCGAGGTTGCCGTCCTCGTGCTGCGGTAAGTGCGGAAGGCGGGTGGCCCTGCGAGAGCCGGTTGTCGTCCGGGCCGGTGGGGGCACCGTTGCCGTGTCCGGTGCTGCGTGGTTGCCCAGGCCCGGCACCCTCACGCCGGTTCCGCCCGGAGGCCGATCAGGATCGTCGTCTCCAGCTTCGATGGGTCGTCGCAGTGATGGCCGTAGACTTCCAGCGACGGCGAGCCGATGGCCTCGCCACGAGCGGCAAGCTCGGCCTTCAACTCCTTCCACTTCTGGGGCAACGCTTGATACGGCCCGACGTGGACGTGCCTCATGGACCGCTTCAACTCGAACGCCAGCGGCTCCAGCGGAGCAGGCATCAGGAGCGGCTGAGGGTTGCGGAGTTCGACCCCGACGAACATTCTCCCGTCGGGCAGGTACACCCAATGGTTGATGCCCGTCGTCGGAATCCCGGCCCCCTTGACCACCTGCCACATCTCGTTCATCAGGCGTAGGCCGACCTCGCCGTACCGCTCGTTCTCGACAACGCCGCCGATGCCGTGCAGGTGGAACCGAACGGGTTCCTCGACGATCTCGATCTCCATTTTGATGCCCTCATGCTCTGTTGAAACCACCCGTTTTGTAGGGTGGGCCGAGTCTTCGAGGCCCAACGATTACCGCACGGTGGGCCTCGAAGACTCGGCCCACCCTCAGTAGTTCCGATTCGGAGTCTCTAGGGAACTTTCGCCCGATGTCCTTTGTGGTGTAGAAGTTCCGTTCGGTGATGTGGTGGGTTATTGCGGGGTGTGTCCGGGCAGCCTCCGGTTGCGGTTGTCGCGTCGAA
>DASSAT010000120.1:0-3956 GCA_035699305.1 Fimbriiglobus sp.
GCTGGAGCAGGCGGTCGAGAAGTACGACCTGGACACCTACTATGGCAAGGCGCTGGGGCTGGTCCTCTCCGGCCGGGCCAAGGTGGCGTTCGACCTGACCAAGGAGAAGCCCGCCACCCGCGAGCGGTACGGCAAGAACACATTCGGCCAGTGCTGCCTGCTGGCTCGCCGGCTGGTCGAGGCTGGCACCCGGTTCGTCGAGGTCAACTGGCCGAAGGTCGCCAACTCCGACAACCACTCCTGGGACGTGCACGTCGATCTGTCTAAGCGGATGAAGAACCAGTCCGCCCCGATGCTCGACGCCGGGGTGTCGGCCCTGGTCGAAGACTTGGACCAGCGCGGTATGCTGAAGGACACGCTGGTGGTGGCGGTCGGCGAGTTCGGCCGCAGCCCGCGGCGCGGCGTCAGCACGTCCGGCAACCAGAACTCCAACGACGGCCGCGACCACTGGCCGTACTGTTACACCGCCCTGGTCGCCGGGGCCGGGCTGAAGCGCGGGTTCGTCCACGGCAAGTCGGACAAGACCGCCAGCGCCCCGCTGGAGGATCCGGTCCACCCGACCGAACTGCTGGCGACCCTCTACCACTCGGTCGGCATCAAGCCGGACACCATCGTCCTCAACCACCTCAACCAGCCGCGCGAACTGGTCAAGGGCGAGGTCGTCACCGGCATCCTCGGGTAGCCAGCCGGGCAACACGGGTTTCGGCGAGGCGGGCTGGGTAGTCGCTCTGGAGCGGCTGCCCAGCCCGCTTCTTTTCCGCGCCGACGGATTTGGGCACCGAATTGCACAATCGCCTGATGAGAGAATTGTTAGGATTTCAGTAGAGACCTGTGAGAATTCCGGGTATCCTACACCTCGGCTGAGTTCGGCTTATCCGACCGGGATCGGCATCGGAATCGCACTTTGCCGGCTGGTTCAGCCCCGCCCCATCGACTCCACGGGCTTACGCATGAAGATCACCCTGAATTTGTTCGCCCTTTTGTTCTTCGGCTTCACCACAGCACTCGCCGTCGGCTGCGGAGGCAAAGGCGGGCCGGTCACGCCGGCCACGACTGACGAGGTTCCGACCAGCGCGGAGCCGCCACCCGGGCAGCCGGAGCCGACCGTCGAGGACGACCGCTGACGTGAGACGCTCTCGTGTTTCGTACCGATCCCATCACTCCGAGGACTGCCGAGATGAAGTCACGACACCGCGCCGGCTTCACGCTGATCGAACTGCTGGTGGTCATTGCCATCATCGCCATCCTGATCGGCCTCTTGTTGCCCGCCGTGCAGAAGGTGCGCGAGGCGGCCGCCCGCAGCCAGTGCATGAACAACATCAAGCAGCTCGGCCTGGCGATGCACAACCACAACGACGCCTTCGGCACGCTGCCCCAGGGCGTGCGCGCGGGGTGGGGGCACTCGTGGACACTCGACGTGCTGCCGTTCATCGAGCAGGACAACCTGTACAAGGTGTGCCCAACCCCGTTCAACGACTCCGGGAGCTTCGGCGGCACGGACGCCCGCAGCATCGCCATTAGGCGGCTGGTGCGGACGCCGGTCAAGACGTTCAAGTGCCCGTCGTCGCCCGCGCCCGCGATCGAGTCGGCCAACGTCAACGGGCTGACCGGCCGGGCGACCAGCAACTACCTGGCCTGCGCCGGCGGCAACGCCCGCAACGACAACCGGGCCACCAACGGCATGGACCGGTCCAACGGCATGTTCATCGCCGTGCGCTACGACGGCACGCGGTGGCAGAACGCCAAGAAGCCGATCGCGATCCAGCAGGTGTCCGACGGCACCAGCAACACCGTAATGGTGGCCGAGGCCGAGTACGAACTCTCCAAGGCCCGGGGCTGCACCATCTGCGACCGGTTCCTGTACTTCCACTCGGACGCGGACGGCAGCGGCGGCAGCGACTTCTCGGAGGCGCTGGGCTCGACGTACTACCAGATGAACAACAAGGGAATCAGCAACAACGCCCGGGAGTGCTCGTTCGGCAGCTTCCACACGGGTGGCATCAACGTCGGCTTCGGGGACGGTTCGGTCCACTTCGTCAGCCAGAGTATCTCCCTCACGACCTGGCGAGCGCTCGGCTCGTCCAACGGCGGTGAGGTGGTCAACAACTTCTAGCCGCTCAATCGCGGCGTGCGAGGGTGGTCCGCTCGTTCCGCGAGCGGACCACCGGTCAACTCAGCCGGCACGCCCGGGCTGGTATCACTTGCTGAGGTCGGCGGCGGTGGGCGCGCCGTCTACCCAGTTCACGTCCCACGGCCCGTCCACCGTGATGAACGTCAGGCTCCCGGCCGGCAGCCACGCCTCGTGGACCATCTTCGCCGGCATGTAATTGAACGACCCCGGCCCCTGCTCGATGCGCTTGCCGTCGCAGGCGAACACGGCGGTGCCGACGATCATCGTGTGCGTCTCGTTGGCGCTGTGCCAGTGCTTGCGGACGTGGAGCCCCTTCGTCGTGCGGATCATCAACTTCGTGGCCTTGGACTTGGGGTCCACGTGCAGGATGCAGATCTCGGGCGAGCTTTCGCCGAGGTCCGGTAGGATCTTTACCCACTTCATGTCCTTGTAGTTCTTGAACACGGCCTCGGGCATGTCCGCCTTCGCGCCGTGGGCCGGCGCCTTCGGCGGCTGGCCCCGCCCGCTCACCGCGAAGCTGACCAGGACCGCGGCCGCCACGTACAGCATCACCTTCATCACGTCCTCCGGGCAACAAGGGAGTCGTCTCGCCTCACACTCGACGCCAGTGTTGTAGTACGACTCACGGGCACTCTCATCCCCCACCCCGCGTTGACACCCGGCGGCCGGCGGTGCTACCCTGCCCGGCGATGAGCCCGGAGCGGTTCCACGCCCTGATCCGCGGCGAGGCCCGCGGCGTCGGGGCGGCGCTGGCCCGCGCCGGACTGTGGTGGTCCCGGCTGCCCTACGGCGCCGGGGCGTGGGCGCGCAACCGCCTGTTCGACCTCGGCCTGCGGAAGCCCGCCCGTGTGCCGGTGCCGGTCGTCAGCGTCGGCAACCTGACCCTCGGCGGCACCGGCAAGACGCCGTGCGTCGAGTCCGTTGCCGGGTTCTACCGCGGCCTCGGGCTGGCGGTCGCCGTGCTTAGCCGCGGCTACGGCGCGGACGCCGGCCGCAACGACGAGGCGATGGTACTGGAGGAGAACTTGCCCGACGTACCGCACTTGCAAGGGGCGGACCGAGTCGGGTTGGCACGGACGGCGGTCGAGGAACTGGAGAGCGAGGTGCTGGTGCTGGACGATGGGTTCCAGCACCGCCGGCTCGCCCGGGACCTGGACATCGTGCTGATCGACGCGACCCGGCCGCTGCGGTGCGAGTACCTGTTCCCGCGGGGGCTGCTGCGCGAGCCGGTGGGCGGCTTGAAACGGGCCGGGCTAGTGGTGCTGACACGAACCGACCAGGCCGGGCCGGATTCGGTGGTCGATCAACGGCGCTGGCTGCGGGATCGCTTCCCCGCACTGGCGGTGGTGACGGCGGTCCACGCCCCGGTCGCGCTGGTCGGAGCGGAGGCCAGCCGGAACGTGACGGAGTTAAACGGAAAGCCGGTCGGGGCGTTCTGCGGCATCGGCAACCCGGAGGCGTTCCGGCGGACGCTGGCGGCACTCGGGGCGGAGGTAGTCGCGTTCCGGTCGTTCCCGGACCACCACCCGTTCACCCGGGCCGACGTGGACGCCCTGAAGACTTGGGCCGCGGGACTGCCGGCGGATGCGGTGATCACCACGACGCAGAAGGATTTCGTCAAGCTGCGGTTGCCGGACCTCGCCGGCCGACCACTTTGGGCGGTGCGGATCGGGATGCGGTTCACCGTCGGCGAGGACGTTGTCCACGAGAAACTGCGAGCGGCGGTCGGCGGAATGACGAATGACCCACCGATGACCCACCAATGACGAAGGCCGAGCCACGGACGATCGCTCTCTTCCTGCCGAACTGGGTCGGCGACGTGGTG
>DASSAT010000121.1:0-6553 GCA_035699305.1 Fimbriiglobus sp.
AGGCCGGGCTGCAAATCGGCGACGAACTGCTCTACGTCGGCAAGTTGCGGGCCGACGACTGGCAGGAGATCACCGAGACCATCTGCCGCAGCCGGCCGGGGACGCTGATCCGCATCAAGGTCCGCCGCAACGGCGTGGAAAAGACGATTGCCGTCCGCCTCGGCACCCGACCGCTGCCGCCCGAACTTCCCCTCCCCGAGTTTCGCCACCGACTACCCAGCACCCCGGATCGCTGAGACGTGTCACAGGTCGAGTCGTCGGAAAAACGCGACGGCCGCCGGTTGCCCCCGGCGGCCGTCGCGCTTAACCTGTTCCCCGCCTACCACGTTGTCCCATTCCCCGACGGAGCCTCACCATGTTCACCCGCCGGTCGCTGCTGCTCGCCGGGCTGATCGCGCTGACCGCGCCCGCCGCCCGCGCCGACATCAAGTTCCACCCGCTGTTCACCGACAACATGGTCCTCCAGCGAGACGCCGTCGCCTTCGTCTGGGGGACGGCCGCCCCCGGCGAGCGGCTCGCCGTGTCCATCTCCGCCGTCCCCGGCACGACCATCCAGCCGGTCGCCGACGAGAAGGGGAACTGGTACGCCCCGCTGTCGCCCATGAAGGCCGGGACCGGATACACCCTGACCGTCAAGGGCAAGGACGGCGAGGCGGTGCTGAAGAACGTGGCGGTCGGCGACGTATGGCTGTGCTCCGGCCAGTCGAACATGGAGTGGAAGCTGTCGGCCCTCAACCGGGACGACCAGGGGAAGACGGTGGCGGCCAAGGCCGACATCCCGAACCTCCGCCTCTTCACCGTGCCGAACCGGACGGCCACGACCCCGCAGACGACCTTCCCGGTCAAGGCCGACAACCAGGAGGGGAAGTGGCTGGTGTGCACCCCGGAGACGGCGATGCACTTCTCGGCCGTCGGGTACTTCTTCGGCCGCGACCTCCAGAAGGCGCTGGACGTGCCGATCGGGCTGGTCGAGGCGGACTGGGGCGGCACCCCGGCCGAGGCGTGGACTAGCCGGGAGGGGCTGCAAGCCGCGCCGGTCCTGCACCACTACCTCCAGAAGGCGGACGCGGCCGCCGCGGCCCTCAAGACGTTCGACCCGGAGAAGGCGAAGGCCCGGTACGAGGAGCAGCTTGAGAAATGGAAGGCCGCGGCCGCCAAGGCCAAGGAGGACGGGAAGAAGGCGCCGCAGCGGCCGCGGGCGCCCAGCAAGACGGCGTCGCTGGACCCGCACTCGCCGTCAAGCCTGTACAACGCGATGATCGCGCCGCTATCGCACCCGTCGATCCGGGGGGCGTACCCGATCAAGGGAGCGATCTGGTATCAGGGCGAGTCGAACGCCGGCCGGGCCGCCGAGTACTACACCCTGATGCCGGCCCTCATCCGCGACTGGCGGGCGAAGTGGGGCGCTGAGCTGCCGTTCATCATGGTGCAGCTGGCCCCGTTCAAGGGTGGGCCGAGCGGGGTAGACTACGCCGAGCTGCGCGACGCGCAGCTCCACACCGCCCAGGTGCTGCCGCGGGTCGGGCTGGCGGTCATCACCGACGCTGGCGAGGAGACCAACATCCACCCGCAGGAGAAGGAGCCGGTCGGCGCCCGGCTGGCGCTGGCCGCCCGGGCGATCGCCTACGGCCAGCCGATCGAGTTCTCCGGCCCGGTCATGCAGTCGGTCCGGTTCGACGGGAACCGGGCGGTGGTGAACTTCAGCCACGTCGGCGGCGGGCTGGTCGCCAAGGGCGGCGACCTGACCGGGTTCGCCCTCGCCGGCGCGGACGGCAAGTTCCACCCGGCCAAGGCGGTGATCCAGGGCGATACGGTGGTCGCCAGCTCGGACCAGGTGGCGAACCCGGTCGCTGTGCGGTACGGGTGGACCAACTTCGCCAAGCCGGAGCTGAACTTCTTCAACAAGGCGGGCCTGCCGGCGATCCCGTTCCGCACCGACGCCCTGCCGCTGACCACGGCGGCGAAGAAGTGACCCGGCGAACCCCGAGCGGCAGCGAGGGGGTAACGCCCCACCCCCTCGCTGCCGCTCGGGGTTCGCCTTTGCAGACGGACATACTCGTGGCCGGCGGCGGGGTCATCGGCACCGCCTGCGCGTACTACCTGGCGAAGGCCGGCAAGCGGGTGACGCTGCTCGACCGCGGCCGCGTCGGCGGCGCGTGCTCGCATGGCAACTGCGGTTACGTCTGCCCCAGCCACGTCCTGCCGCTGGCCGCGCCCGGGGCGGTGTGGGCCACGCTCAAGACGCTCATTCGACGCAACTCGCCGCTGAAGGTTCGGCCCGGGTTCCTGCTCGCCAACCTCGGCTGGTTCCTGCGCTTCGCCCGCCGGTGCAACGAGCGCGACATGCTCGACGCCGCCGTCGGGATTCAGGCGCTGCTGAACTCCTCGCGGACGCTCTACGACGAACTGCTAACCGCGGAGGGAATCGACTGCGAGTGGGACACGCACGGCCTGCTGTTCGTGTTCCGGTCGCAGGCGGCCTTCGACCACTACGCCGAGACGGACCAACTTCTACGCGAGCGGTTCGCGCTGTCGGCCGAGCGTTACGACGCGGAATCGTTGCTCAAGCTGGAGCCGGCGCTGAAGCCGGGGGCTGCGGCCGGCGGCTACCTGTATCGGACCGACGCCCAGCTCCGCCCCGACCGGCTGATGAGCGAGTGGCGAAGGGTGCTCGACCGACTCGGCGTCGAGGTCCGCGAGGGGTGCGAGCTGACCGGCTTCGTCCGCGACGGCAACTCGGCGATCGCCGCGCGGACGAGTCAAGGCGACTTGCCCGCGGCGGCGTTCGTCGTGGCGGCCGGGGCGTGGACACCGCTTTTGAACGACCAACTCGGCTGCCGGGTGCCGATCGTGCCGGGCAAGGGGTACTCGCTGACGATGCCGCGGCCGACGGTCTGCCCGACGTACCCGATGATCTTCGAGGAACACCGGGTCGCGGTCAGCCCGTTCCGGTCCGGGTTCCGGGTCGGCTCGACGATGGAGTTCGCCGGGTACGACTCGACTTTGAACCGGGATCGCTTGCGGTTGCTGCGCGACGGGGCGGCGGTCTACCTTCGTGACCCGGGCGGCGAGACGATCGAGGAGGAATGGTGGGGCTGGCGGCCGATGGTCCATGACGGCAAGCCGGTCATCGACCGCAGCCCAGCAATGGCGAACGTGGTGATCGCCGCCGGGCACGGGATGCTCGGCCTGTCCATGGCCACCGGGACCGGCAAGCTCGTCGCGGCGATGCTGACGGGGGACAAGCCGCACATCGATCCGGGTCACTACTTCTTGAAACGGTTCTCGTAACAAGGCATTCACCACAAAGGCACAAAGGTCACACAAAGCCACACAAAGAGAAGCGAAGCTCTGGCTTCCTTTGTGTTTTCTTTGTGGACCTTTGTGCCTTTGTGGTGAATGCCTTCCCTACACCCCCGCCGGCACCGCCCAGTGCCCGTCGCGGTACTTGCGCTTCAACATCGCGTTCGCCTCGTCGTCGCCGATCACCGCCTCCTTCGCTGGGTCGAACCGCACCGTCCGCCCCAGCCGGGTGCTGATGTTCGCCAGGTGGCAAATCCCCGCGGCGACGTGGCCCGCCTCGACCGGGGCGTTCGGCTTCGCCTCGCCCTTGATCGCTGCCAGGAAGTTCGTGTGGTGGGCGACCAGGTCCACCCCGCCCCTCCGCTGTTCGATCACCTTGTTCCGCGGACCGTACAGCGTCCAGCCGACGGTGTGGCCCATCACCAGCAAGCCCTTGGTGCCGTAGAAGGCGTTGCCGTTCTCGTAGCCCTCCTGCACGTAGGGCGACCAGATGCGCTGCTCATAAATGAACTGCCGCGTTCGGCCTTTGCCGCCGGGCGGGTCGTACTCGCAGACGACGTACTGCGTATCCGGCCACTGCTGGTCGTCGTCGAAGAAGTGCTTGCCGCCCAGCGCCGCTACCCGGTCCGGCAGGCGGTCGAATCTCATCCCCCATACGGCCACGTCTACGTTGTGGACGCCGTCGTTGCCGAGGTCGCCGGCCCCGTAGTCGTAGAAGAACCGCCACATGCCCGGCACCCGGTTCGGGTAGAACGGCGCCTCCGGGGCCGGCCCCTGCCACAGCGCCCAGTCGAGCGCCTTCGGCGGGTCGGCTGGCTTGACGTGGCCAAGGTTGCGGCGGAGTTGGCTGTTCCACGCCTTCGCCACCAGCACCTCGCCGATGGCCCCGTCGTGCAGCCGCCGCATCGCCTCAGCGACGGTCGGCGTGCTGCGGGACTGGGTGCCGACCTGCACGACAATGCTGTTCCGCTTCGCCGCCTCGACCATGAGCCGGCCCTCGCGGACGTTGTGGCTGGCCGGCTTCTCGACGTAGACGTGCTTGCCGGCGTCGGCGGCGAGGATCGTCCCCGGCGCGTGCCAGTGGTCGGGCGTGGCGATCCACACGGCCTTGACCTCTTTATCGTCGAGTACCTGCCGCAGGTCCTTGACCGCGTGCGGCGGCTTGCCGGCTTTCTCGACGGTCTTCGCCGCGTTCGCCAGCCGGTTCGCGTCCACGTCGCAGACATAACGGACCTCGACGTCCTTGCGGGCGGCCAGGAGCCGGAGGTGGTTCGACCCCATCCCGCCGCAGCCGATCAGGGCGACCGGCAGGCGGTCGGCCCGGCCCGCGGCCGGGGCGGAGACAGGGACCGTCAGTGCCGCGGCCCCGACGGCGGAGTGCTTCAGGAACGAGCGGCGGGAGGTGGAAGGCATGATTTGTCTCCAGTCAGAATTCACCGCGGAGGGCGCGGAGGGCGCAGAGAGAAAACAAAGAGTTGAGTTCTGAAAACCATCTTTCTGTCTTCTCTCTGCGCCCCCCGCGCCCTCCGCGGTGAATCCTCTTACTTGCCGAGCCTGTCCAGCACGTTCCTCGTGACGCGCACGACCACCGGATCATTCCCGCCCAGCCCGTGGCTCCAGTCGGTGCTGCCGACGGTCACGACCGTGCCGCCGCGGGTGTAGGTGCCGATTACCGCGTTGCCGGTGCGGCCCTTCTCCCACTTCTCGTACCACTCGCAGTCGTCCGGGTGCCACCGGGCCGGGCAGGTGGCCAGCACCTCGAAGCCCTCCGGGGTGCCGTCCGCGTGCGTCGGGCGCGGCAGGCCGCCCTTCCAGACGAGTTCGCAGCCGTCGCACTCGTAGCCGACGACCGTGTCCTTGCCGCCGAACTTGTCGCCGGCCGTCACCCCGGTGCCGGCGAATAGCCAGTGCTTGGGGCGGTGGACGGTGTACTCGGCCGGGTCGTCCATGAACTGCCCGTGGCTCTTGCGGTAGCCGCCCCACGGGAACCCGACACCGGTGAGCGCGGTCTCCGGCCGGCCGACCAGGTAGTGGCTCCAGAGCGTCGTGAGCAACTTGTGCGGGCCGGTCCGGTAGTACGGGTCGTCGCCGAACGACTGCTTCCAGCAGGCCAGCGCCCGGCCGTGCTCCTCGCTGCGGACCTGCCAGCAGCAGGTGTTGCCGCTGAAGAACGCGACGTGGCCGCCGTTGCCGATGAACGCTTCGAGGTGGTCGCGCATCGGGCTGGACCAGTACTCGTCGTGGCCGACGCTCAGGACCAGCTTGTAGTGTCGCAGCAATTCGGGGCGGAACTCGAGGTCGGAGTTGACGCAGTAGTCGAGGGCGTAGCCGTTGGCCTCGGCCCAGCGGACGAACGGCAGCTCCCACCGGGCGAACTGCGAGTGCAGCGGGCGGTCAAACGACACCCGCCGACCCTGGACCTTATGCCGGCCGTTGTAGGCGTACAGGCTGTACCCGCCCCAGTTGGTGTAGGCGTTGGTGGTGTTGGTCGTGAGTTGAATAAGTATCTTCGCCTCCCGGCCCGGCTCCTTCGGGCGGACGACGAAGAACAGCTCGGTCGCGGGGCCGGCCTTCGCCGTCAGCTTGGCGGCGTAGTACCCGGTCCGCCAGTCGGGCGGCACGCGGAGCGACAGCGCGGCCGGCCACCGGCAGCCGTGCGAGGAGGCGTCGGCCGGGGTCGGGTGCGGGGCGGCGGGCTGGTCGTCGCTGCGCCAGACCACGTCCCGCTTCGCCCCCAGCCGGGCGACCTCGACGGTGTACGCGGCTGGGGATGAGACGTGCAGCTTCACCACGTCCCCGGGCGCGTAGCTGAGCTGGTCAGCGTACCCCTCGGGTGGGGCTGGAGCCTTCGGGTCGGCTCCGTGTGCCAACCCGGCGGCCAGCCCGGTCCCGAGCAGGATGGCGGTTCGGCGGTCGATAACGAGGGGGTCGGTCATGGGGCACCGGCGGGGCTATGCTGATGGGCGTTCGGCGGGTGTGGCGCAGTGTACCCGGAGCGGCGAGCGCGGGGCAAAGCGAATCCGCAGGTCCGACCGGCGGCGGAAAAAGATTTCGGACATTATCATTTTCCTTTTGACTTTGGTCACCCGGCTTGTTTACCATCCCTTCCAGTTGGCCTTTTTCCGCGACGCATAGCTTACCTCACGGTTGAGGGGGCGTCGTGACTCGCTTGCTGGCCATCCTGGGCGGGCTTGGTTGCCTCGGCATCGCTGGGGCGGCCGGGTACGCGGTTTTCTCCGCGAAAGAATTG
>DASSAT010000122.1:0-9394 GCA_035699305.1 Fimbriiglobus sp.
GACGCCGACCGGTACGCGAAGCTGATCGCCACCGGATACCTCGCCAACGCCCGGCGGTTCGGCTCCTACGAGGACGCCCGTTACCCGTGGTACCTCACCTACGAGGACACCATCGACAACCTCGGGCGGACGTTCCTCGGGTTGACGATCAACTGCGCCCGCTGCCACGACCACAAGTTCGACCCGATCTCGCAGGAGGACTACTACGCCCTGTACGGCTTCTTCCAGAGCACCCGCTACCCGCGGGCCGGCATCGAGTTGGACCAGATGCAGCACGATCTCGTTCCCCTCGCGTCGGCCGACGAGGTGAAGCGCGCCGAGCGGAAGCGACAGGAAGAGTTGGCAAAGGTCGAGGCGCGGATCCGGCAGTTGACGAAGGAGAAGAAGGCGGCCGACACGGTGTTGCGATGGGCGGAGAAGCTGCCCCACCCGGACCGGGCGAAGGCGGCGAAGAAGCACGTCTCGGACCTGGCCAAGGCGGTCGCGGCGACGAAGAAAGAGAAGGCCGGGTTCGACCGCCGGCCGTGGCCGTTCGAGATGGCCTACGCGGTGGCCGAGGGGAAGACCGAGGGCAAGCACAAGGTCGGCAACGCCTGCGTGCAGATCAAGGGCGACCCCGAGCGCCAGGGGAAGGAAGTCCCGCGGCGGTTCCCGACGGTGCTGGGCGGTCAGACGCTCCCCGCGGGCGTGACGGGCAGCGGCCGGCTGAACCTGGCGCGGTGGGTCGCCGACCCCAAGAACCCGCTGACCGCACGAGTGATGGTCAACCGCATCTGGCACTACCACTTCGGCCAGGGGATCGTCGCCACCCCCAGCGACTTCGGCAAGCAGGGCACGCCGCCGACGCACCCGGAACTGCTCGACTACCTGGCGAGCCGGTTCGTCGCGTCCGGCTGGTCGGTCAAGGCGATGCACCGGCTGGTGATGCTGTCGCGCACCTACCAACTCTCCGGCGCCGACGACGCGGCCGACGCCCGCCTCGACGTGGGCAACGACTACCTGTGGCACTTCGACCGCCGCCGGCTCGATGCCGAGTCGATCCGCGACGCGATGCTGGCCGTCTCCGGCGACCTCGACCGCGGCCGCGGCGGCCCGCACCCGTTCCCGGACCCGAAGGACTGGAACTACACCCAGCACAACCCGTTCAAGGCCGTCTACCAGACCGACCGCCGCAGCGTCTACCTGATGACCCAGCGCATCCAACGGCACCCGTTCCTGGCGCTCTTCGACGGCGCCGACACCAACGCCAGCACCGCTCGGAGGATCACCAGCACGACGCCGCTCCAGGCGCTGTACCTGATGAACGACCCGTTCGTCCACGATCAGGCGAAGCAGTTCGCGGCCCGGTTGCTCGCGGAGGCGTCCGACGACGCCGGCCGGGTGCGGCGGGCGTACCTGCTGGCCTACGGCCGGCCGCCGACCGCCGCGGAGCAGGCCGCGGCGCGGGAATACCTGGCGAAGGTGACGGACAAGCTCCGGGCCGGCGGCGTCGGCACGGGCGAGTTGCCGGCGAAGGTGTGGGCGAGTTTCGCCCGGGTGGTCTTCCTGAGCAGCGAGTTCGTGTACGTGGAGTGACACCGGCAGGAGTTGCCCCGTCAGGTGGTGCCGGTCGATCGTCTCTCTCCATGACCACCCAGCGCGCCCGGGTGGAATTCCCGCTTCCCCGCCGCCGACCGGGCGGTATGGTGAACCGTATCCCCTTGACGACCGCTCGCGCGCGGAGTTCGGACTCATGGCGATCTCGATCACCTGCCCCGGGTGCCAGTCGGTGTACCCGGTCCCCGAAACCCTGGCCGGCAAGACCATTCGCTGCAAGAAGTGCGGGGAGATGGTGGCGGTCACGGCGCCGGCCGCCCCCGCGGTGGCCCGCGCGGTGGCCAGGCCCGTCGCGGCCAAGCCGGCCGCCCGGGTCGTGGACGATGACGACGACGCGCCCCCGGCCCGCGCGCGGCGCGACCGCGACGACGAGGACGCCCCCCGCAAGCCGGAGAAGAAGGGGTCGAAGCTGCCGCTGGTGCTCGGCGCGGTGCTGGGCGGACTGGTGATCGGGGCGGCCGGGGTCGGGGCGCTCTTCGCCGCCGGGCTGTTCGGCGACTCCAAGCCGAACGACGTGGCCGAAACCACCCGCCCGACCGTGACGCCGTCGGTCACCAACCCGGGCGGCCGCGACGACGAGGAGAAGCCGACTACCTCCGCGAAGGCCGACACCCGCAAGCCGCCGAAGACCGACGGCGACGGCCCGCTGGTCGTCGGCCCGGCCCCGTCCATCACCCCGCCACCGATGGCGACGACCGGTCCGATGACTTCCGGCCGGACTATCCCGGACAACATCAACGCGATCGCCCTCAAGAAGTGCAAGGACGCCACCGTCTTCTTCGACGTCGAGTCCCGACCCGGGCGGCGGGCCACCGGCAGCGGCTGGGTCGGGCTGGAGAAGAACCTGATCTTCACCAACTCCCACGTCGTCGGGATGAAGTCCCCCGGCAGCAAGAAGCCGGTCAAGATGACGGCGTACCTGTACTCCGGCACCCCCCGGCAGAAGGAGATCCCGCACAGCCGGCTGGAAATCCTGGCGGTGGACCGGGAGGCGGACCTGGCCGTCATCCGCGTGCTGAACGAACCGGACATGCCGCCCCCGCTGGAGGTCCGGCCGTCGGCCGAGCTGACCGAGTTGGAGAAGGCGGTCATCCTCGGGTTCCCGGGCGGATACACCCTCGCCGAGATCACCAACAGCTCCAAGCAGCCGTCGGTCACGGTCAACGCGACCAACGTCGGGGCGGTCCGACGGAACAACTTCGGCAACCTGTCGGGCGTGCAGTTCAACGGCGGGTCGGCCCCGGGCGGCTCCGGCGGGCCGATCGTGGATATGAACGGGGACGTGATCGCCGTGCTGTACATGGGCCCACGGGACGCGGTCCTGGCGTCGGCCGCCTGCTACGGGGTGCCGACCGAGTACGTCACCGGGCTGATCGCCGGCCGGGTGGCCGAGGTCGAGTACGGCCAGCCGTTCCGCAAGGGCGGCAAGGTCCATATCCCGGTGACCGCCCACTGCCTGGACCCGTTCGAGCGGCTCAAGTCTGTCGGGGTCGCCAGCTGGGTCGGGGAGACCAACGGCCGGACCCGGCCGCCGGGGGCCGAGCGGACCGGACAGGAGCAGTCCGACGCCAACTACCAGGAGGTCGCCCTGACGTACAAGCACGGCAAGGACGACTCGGTGGCCGCGGGCGAGTTGGTCCTGCCGCCGCTGCCGACCGGCCGATCCTACTGGGCCCAGCCGTACTACGCCAACGCCCGGGTCGCCCGGCAGTGGCAGGCCGGCAATAAGATCGAGCTGACCGGCGCGCCGGTGGACCTGGAGCCGGCCGACCTGAGCGTCCGGTATCGGCCCGGCGCCAAGCGGACGCTCAAGCTGGCCAACAAGAGCAGTCTGGTGGAGTTCCAGGAGGGCGAGGGGGCCGACAAGAGCGAGCGGCTCCAGGTCGAGACCAAGATGGAGATGACCGAGACGGTGCAGCGGCCGTGGCAGGGCGAGTCGGCGGCGGTGGCGACGCTGCTCTTGAACTACGATTCGCTCCATCTCAACGCGCAGCTCGGCCTGAAGTCGCAGGACGACATCCTGCCCAAGGAGTTCCGCAACCTGCTCGACATGGGGATCAAGAAGGTGCAGGGGGCGGGGCACGTCAACAAGTACGGGGAGATCTACAAGACCGCCAGCGACGTGCGCGGCGTCGGCCAGTTCGCCCAGTTGTTCAAGGTGTTCAGCGACGACGCCCTGGAGTCGCTGATGTCCACCTCCATCTACCTGCCGAACACCCGGGTCGAGCCGAACTTCAAATGGACCAACAGCAAGTCCCACCGGCTGCTGGCGGCCTTCGCCGACGGGTCGGAGATGTTCGGCCCCGAGCCGAAGGAAGGGTCGGGCCGGGGCCGGCAGGCGCCCAAGACGCGGACGCGGTCGTACCGCTACCAGCAGGATGTGACGTACACCTACCTCGGGACGCGGATGCGGGGCGGGGTGAAGGAGGCGGTGATCAAGATCGAGGGGAAGATCGTGACCGCCCCCGGCACCAAGGCCGAGAACGGCGCCCGTGGGCTGCTGAAGGGGCACGCCTACATCGACCTGGACACCGGCACCGTGCTGGAGGCCGAGGTCGAAAAGGAGTTGGAGATCGACACCTCGGCCGGCGGGGTCAAGAAGCGGATCTCCGGCATCAACACCTACAAGCTCTCTCGCGGCTCGGCGGTCACCAACTGACCCCCTTGGGGAAATCCCAAATCCCAAATCCCAAATACCAAACAAGAGGCACTTGTTTGGGATTTGGGATTTGGGATTTGGGATTTGGGATTTGGGATTTGGGATTTGGGATTTGGGATTTGGGATTTGGGATTTGGGATTTGGGATTTGGGATTTGGGATTTGGGTTTTACCTATGGACTACCAGATCACCTGCCCCGGCTGCGGTAAGCCGCTGCACGTTCCCGCGGCGGCGGTCGGCAAGCTGGCCCGCTGCCCGCACTGCCGGGCCGCGCTCCGCCTGCCGGCCGACCCGGGCGCCTCGCCGGAGTTGGTCCGCACCGGGCCGGCGATACCGCGGATACTGTTCATCCCGGCGTTCGGGCTGCTGGTGCTCGGGCTGGCCGGCACACTGGTCAACGCCTACCTGGCGGCGCGGATGTCGCTGGAGACGGGGTTCGCCCGGGACTTCGCCCGCGGCCGGGTGCGGGAGGTGCGGTCGGCCGAGTCGATGTCCGGGGCGATGAGCAAGCCGACCGGCTGGTCGGACGCGCCGGGCGCCGCGGTCGGCGGGGCGGCCGCGGTCGTGGCTGCCGAGGAGGAGGCGGACGAGAAGCTGGCCGCGGCGTGGGCGCGGGGGATGACGCCGCTGCACTGGGCGTCCGCGGCGGTCAGCGCGGTGGTGCTGCTGGGCGGGGTGGCGGCCCTGCGCGGCCGGTGGCTGCCGGTGGCGGTCGCCGGGTGCGTGGCGGCGATCCTGAACGTCAACCACCTGTGCTGTCTGCCCGGGGCGGTGGTCGGCGTCTGGGGGCTTTTGGCGCTGGCGCGGGACGACGTGCGGGCTTGGATTAAGAGGTAATGGGCAAGCCCACCCGTGGCAACGGGTGGGCTTGGAGGCACTTACTCCTGCGGGTACAGCGCCGTGGACAGGTAGCGCTCGCCGAGGTCGGGCAGGATGGCGATGATCGTCTTGCCGGCGTTCTCCGGCCGCTTGGCCAGCGCGACCGCTGCGGCGACCGCCGCCCCGCCGCTGATGCCGCAGAGCATCCCCTCCTCCCGGGCCAGCCGGCGGGCCATCTCGAACGACTCGTCGTCGGTCACCTGGACCACGTCGTCGATGAGCGTGTAGCCGCCCTTCTTCGCCCGCGCCAGCCCGTCGAGGACAACCCCGGGGATGAACCCCGCCCCCAGCCCCTGAATCTTGTGCCGGCCCGGCTTCACCTGGTCGGCCGGCACCCCCTCCTTGATGTGCTGGGTCAGCACCGCGCTGGCGGTCGGCTCGACCGCCACGCACTGGATCTTCGGGTTGCGCGGCTTGAACACTTCGGCGCAGCCGACGATCGTCCCACCGGTCCCGACCCCGGACACCAGCATGTCGAACTTGCCGCCGCCGGTCGCCTTCCAGATCTCCTCGGCGGTGGTCTTGCGGTGGACGTCCGGGTTGGCCGGGTTCTCGAACTGCTGCGGGATGTACGCCTTGCCCTCGCCGCCGTACTCGCGGAACAGCTCCTCGGCCTTGGCCACCGATCCGGTCATGCCGCGCTCGGCGGGGGTCAGATGCAGCTCGGCCCCGAACGCTTTGAGCAGCCGGCGACGTTCGAGCGACATGCTCTCCGGCATGGTGATGACCAGCTTGTACCCCTTGGCGGCGCAGGCGAACGCCAGCCCGATCCCGGTGTTGCCGGACGTCGGCTCGATGATGACGGTGTCCTTCTTGATCTTGCCGTCGCGCTCGCCGGCCTCGATCATCGACACGCCGATGCGGTCCTTGACCGACCAGAGCGGGTTGAAGCACTCCAGCTTGGCCAGGACGGTCGCCTTGCACCCGTCGGTGACGCGGCGGAGCTTGACCAGCGCGGTGCCGCCGATCGTTTCGGTCATGTTGTCGTAGACTCTCGGGCGGACCGACGCGGTGTCCAGCATGGTAATCTCCAGTCGGGAAAGTCTCGGCCTGGCGGCCACGGATGCGGAAATAGTAGCCGCCCGGTTCCCGACCGTGTAGGGTCGGGGCGGTGGGAATCATGCCGGCGCGGCGATCGGGTCGATTAAGCGAGTCCGCCGATCGGCTCGCCGGAGTAGACGAAGTGCGGCCGGCCCTCGGCGTCCTTCCAGTGGGCGGTCTTCGGGACGCCCAACGCCTGGTAGATCGTCGCGGCGAACGTCTCCGGCGTCTGCGGGTCGGTCGCGGGGTAGGCGCCGTTCTTGTCCGAGCTGCCGACCACCCGGCCGCCCGTCACCCCGCCGCCGGCCAGCCACACCGTCTGCACCGCCCCCCAGTGGTCCCGGCCCGGCAGCTTGTACTCCGGCTCCGGCTTGAGCTTCGGCGTCCGCCCGAACTCGCCGGCCATCACGATCAAGGTCGAGTCGAGCAGCCCGCGCTCGGACAGGTCGTCCAGCAGCGCGGACATGCCGCGGTCGGTCGGCGGGAACAACTTGTCCTTGAGGTGCGGGAAGGCATTGCCGTGCGTGTCCCACGTCTCGTTGTTGCCGAGGTTCACCTGCACCAGGTTCACCCCCGCCTCGACCAGCCGGGCCGCCATTAGCAAGGACCATCCGAAGGCGTTGCGGCCGTAGCGGTCGAGGTCCTTCGCCGGCGCCTTCGACAGGTCGAACGCGCGCCGCACCCGGGCGTCGGTCAGGAGCGACACCGCGTCCTGCCGCGACCGGTTGAGGCCGACGGCCGCCGCGTCCAGCGCCTTCCGCTGACCGTCGATGTGCTTGAGCAGGTCAATCCGAGCGTCGAGCCGCGGCGGGTCCACGCCCTGCGGTAGGCTCAGGTCCGGCAGCACGAACCCCTTCCGCGTCGCGGTGTACGGCCGCTGCAGGTGGTCGAACTCGTACTCGGGGTACGCGCCGTACGCCTTCGGCTCGAACGCGGACGCCTCCAGGAACCACGGGTCGCGGCCGCGGCCCATCACCCCGCCGAACTGCCCGGGCATGACGAGGCCGTCGTTGTGGATCAGCCGCTCGGGCAGCACCACTGCCGGCGGCAGGTTGTTCCGCGGCGCCGTCACCGCCCCGGTGATCGCCGCGATGCTCGGGTGGTCGGACGGCTGCGACTTCTTCCGGTCGAACCCCGATGGCAGGTCGGACCGCCCAGTCAGCATGATGTGGTGGCTGGTGCCGTGGTCGTTCGAGTGGTGCGTCAGCGACCGGACCAGCGCCCACTTGTCGCTGCGTGCCGCCAGCATCGGCAGGTGTTCGCAGACGAGGACGCCGGGCGTCCTGGTGGCGATCGGCTTGAACTCGCCGCGGATGTCGGCGGGCGCGTCCGGCTTGGGGTCGAAGCTGTCGTGCTGCCCCAGCCCGCCGGAGAGGAACACATAGATCACCGACTTCGCCGGTCGATGTTTCCCGCCCGCGGCGCGGAGCTGTCGCAACTCGCTCAGCCCCAGCCCGAGTAGTCCAACCGCGCCGGCCTGGAGGGCGGTGCGGCGGGTGAGCACGGGATGGTGAAAGGCGGCGTGCAAGGCGACCTCGGGTCTCGAAGGCTCGAACCGTCATTCGAGAGTATCCCCCATCCGCCGGGGAAAGGCAACACGGGGCACCACCAAGTCGCGCGGTGTACAGCACAGTTCTCATCCGCGCGTGCGAAGAAGCGATGGCACGCGGATGACGCGGATTCCAGCGCGGATGAACGCGGATCAGATGAGAAGAGATTCAAGGCAGGATACCAGACTCTGTCTTGATCCTGCCTTTCAATCTCCGGTCTTCTGATCCGCGGTGATCCGCGCTGAAATCCGCGTCATCCGCGTGCCATCGCTTCTGCGGTGGCATGTTACCAACGTGTTACCCCTCCCGGGCGTCTTCTTGGGTAGACTGCGCGTCGCCCGAGCTTCCCTGTTCAGGAGGCGTCCCCATGACCGCCCTGCTCCGTCCGCTGGCCGCCGTCGCGGCCGTCCTCGGCGTCGCCACCCTCGGCGCGCTCGCCCTGACCGACGACCCCAAGCCGCCGCCCAGACCGGCGGCCGACGCCGAGAAGCCCCTCGACGTGGACAAGATCAAGCCGGGCAAGCCGGCCGAGTGGAAGTGCGCGGTGGCCCCTCGACCACTCTCGGAGGCGGTCAAGAAGGGGCTGAAGTGGCTGGCCGAGCGGCAGAACGCCGACGGCGGCTGGAGCCAGGGCGGCGGCTGGCGGACCGGCGGACAGAACGGCGGCCGGGTCGAGGGCAAGGAAGTCGCCGACCCCTCCGACGTCGGCAACACCTGCATGGTGCTGCTGGCCCTCTACCGCGCCGGCAACACCCCGACCGAGGGCGACTACAAGGCGCACGTTCAGAAGGGGCTGAAGTACCTCTTCGAGCAGGTCGAGAAGGCCAAGGCCGACGACCTGTACGTCACCGACGTGCGCAACACGCAACTTCAGAGCAAGATCGGCCCGTTCGTGGACACCTTCCTGACGACGCTGGTGCTCTCCGAGCTGAAGGGCAAGGTCGGCGAGCAAGAGAAGTCGCTGGCGGCCGCGCTGGACAAGACGATCGGCAAGATCGCCAAGCACCAGAAGGAAGACGGGACGTTCGCCGGCAACGGCGGCTGGGCGCCGGTGCTGTCGCAGGGGGTGTGCAACAAGGCGCTGGGCCGGGCCAGGCTCAACGGGGTGAAGTTCTCCGACGAGTTGATCGCCCGCGCCGGCCGGCAGTCGCAAGCGGCGGCTAACGGGACGGCGACCGCGCCGGCGGCCGGGGAGCGAGTCGCGCTCGGTGCCATCGCCGTCAGGCCGGCCGGCAAGCCCGGCGCCGCCGCCCTGCCGGCCGTGAGTGCCGCGCCGGTGGACGGCTTCGCGGCCCGCGGGCTTGGCGGCGGGGTCGGCGATGCGGGGGTGCCGCTCTACAGCGGCAGCCAGGCGGCCGGCAACCTCCAGGATGTGCTCAACACCGTCAACGTGGACGCCGACAAGGCCAAGAAGGTCATCGCCGACCCGAAGGCCACCCGGGAAGCGAAGACCGAGGCCGAGAAAACGATCAAGAAGGCCGAGGAGTTGGCGAAGGACGCCAACGAGGCCCGCACCCGGGTGGTCGCGCAGGCCCGGCAGGCGCAGTTCGTGGCCGGGGCCGGGTCCAACGGCGGCGAGGAGTTCCTGAGCTTCCTGAACATCGGCGAGATGCTGGTCATCAAGGGCGGCAAGGACTGGACCGACTGGGACGGCAAGATGCGGGAGATG
>DASSAT010000123.1:0-2149 GCA_035699305.1 Fimbriiglobus sp.
TCCTTCAATCCGAGGGGGGCGAATCGGAGGGTGTGCGATTCTGGGCCGATCGGTTTCCGGCCGTCCGGGAGCAGGGCCAGACCGACTCCGCCTTGAAGGGCATGTCGATCAAGCCCCCGGCCACCGTCGTCGGCGCGCTGGACCGGGCCGGCGACGCCGACTTCTTCCGCTTCCATGCAACCGCCGGGCAAGAGATCGGCGCCCAGGTGACGACCGCGACGGACCGGGGCAAGTTCGCCCCGGTGGTGGTCCTGACCGACGCAACGGGGCAAGTGCTGGCCTCGGGGGATGACGGGCTGCTCGGGTTCACCTGCCCCGAAGCGGGAACCTACTGCGTCGGCGTCCACGACCACGACTACCGCGGCGGCGCGGACCTCACTTACCGGCTCCATATCGGGCCGGTGCCGGTCATCACCGGCGTATTCCCGATCGGGGCGACCCGCGGGACAGAGACGACGGTTCGCGTCTCGGGGGTCAACCTCGGCGACCTCGCCACACGCCGCCTGACGGTCAAGCCGCCCGCGGACGCCGCGGTTGGGTCGAAGGTGAACGTGCCAATCCCCCGGACCGGCGGCGACCCCGTCGGCCGGGCCGAGGTGACGGTCGGCGAGTTCCCGGCGGTCGGGGTCGAGGGAGGCCGGGCCGAACTGACCGCCGTCCCCGCAACCGTGGACGGCGTGCTTCGTAAGGATGGCGAGTCCCACCTCGTCCGGTTCCCCGCGCGTAAGGGCAGGCCGCTCGTCATCGAGGTCCACGCCGACCGGCTCGGGTCGCCGGTCGATTCGTTCGTGGAAGTGCTGGACGCCTCGGGAAAGCCGGTGCCGCGCGCGGTCCTCCGCTGCACGGCGAAGACGTTCGTCACCTTCCGCGACCACAACTCGACCGGCCCTGGCATCCGGCTGGAGTACTGGAACGAGCTGGCCATCGACGACCTGCTCTACGTCGGCGGCGAGCTGATGAAGATCAAGGCGTTGCCGCGGAACCCGGACGACGACTGCCAGTTCTACCAGGTGGACGGCAAGCGCGTCGGGTTCCTCGACACGACACCGACGCACCATGCGCAGGGCACGCCGATGTACCGGGTCGAGGTCCACCCGCCGGGCCGCACCTTCCCGCCGAACGGGATGCCGCTGTTTTCGCTGACGTACCGCAACGACGACGGCTTCCCCGGCTATGGGAAGGACTCCCGCATCGACTTCGACCCGCCGGCCGACGGCGTGTACCAGGTGCGAGTCTCGGACGCCAACCGAGCCGGCGGCCCGACATTCGCCTACCGGCTGACCGTCCGCCCACCGCGGCCGGACTTCGCCATCCGCTTCACACCGACCGCCCCGAAGGTGTGGAAGGGTGGCGCTGTCCCCGTGACCATCACCGCGACCCGGGCCGACGGGTTCGCCGGGCCGATCGACGTGCGGTTCGACGGGCTGCCCGCGCCGTTCCAAGCCCCAGCGACCTGGATCGAGGCCGGGCAACTCACGGCCGCCGTTGCCCTCTCCGCCGGGACCGGACCGATACAGGAGAAGCTACCGCCGATTAAACTGGAGGCTCGGGCCGTGATCGACGGCCAGGATGTCGTCCGCGAGGCGACCGGCTCGCCGCCGGCCGTCGTCGAGCCGGGCGACCTGATGACGACGACGAACCTGTCGGAACTGGTCATCCGCCCGGGGACCGAGACCAAGCTGCTTGTGAAGGTCGAGCGGCGCGACGGGCACAAGGGCCGGGTGCCGCTGGACGTGCGCGGGCTGCCGCATGGTGTCCGGGTGCTGCACGTCGGCTTGAGTGGCATCCTGGTGCTGCCGGGCCAGACCGAGCGGGAGGTGGTGATCTACGCCGAGCCGTGGGTGAAGCCGATGGAGATACCGATCGTGGTGCTGGCCCGCAGCGAGCGGAAGAACACCGAGCACGCGGCAGCGGCCGTGGTACTCAAGGTGACGAAGTAACGGTTACAACTTCACCAACGGCCCGTACCCGACGACCGTCGCCTCGTTGATCGGGTAGCGGTTCAGGTACTCGCGGATCGCGCCGGTCGTCACGGCGTCGAAGCGGGCCATCTCGCGGTCCACGTCGCAGTACTCGCCGTTGTACAGCCACGACGTGGCGACCGCCCGCATCCGACCCATCGGCCGCTCGCTCGCCCGCACCACCCGCG
>DASSAT010000124.1:0-6370 GCA_035699305.1 Fimbriiglobus sp.
AGTAGAGATAAATAACTCTATCTTCTCTCTCTGCGCCCTCCGCGCCCTCCGCGGTGAATCATTGGAGCCTCCCATGCCCGCGTTCCCCGACCGGCTCGCCGACGCCGTCCGCCGCAAGGGGCCGCTGTGCGTCGGCCTCGACCCGCGCTGGGAGATGCTGCCGAGGGAGGTCCGGGACCAACTCCACGATGTACCGGCGGACGAGAAAGATGCGGTCGCGTTCTGGGAGTTTGCGCGGAAGGTACTGGGTCTGATTCGCCCGTTCGCGGGGGTGGTGAAGCCCCAGGCGGCGTTCTTCGAGCAGGCCGGCCCGAAGGGGATGGGCGTTCTCCAACTCTTACTCCGCGAGGCGAGGCTCCAGGGCTTCGTCACCATCCTCGACGCCAAGCGCGGCGACATCGCCAGCACCGCGGAAGCGTACGCCGCGGCCGCGTTCCACACCTTCGACGCCGACGCACTGACCGTGAACCCCTACCTCGGCGAGGACACGGTCGAGCCGTTCGTCAGCGCCGCCCGCAAGGCCGACCGCGGGTTGTTCGTGCTGGTCCGCACCAGCAACAAGGGGGCCGGACTGTTCCAGGACCTCATCTGCGACGGCAAGCCGGTCTACCGCCACGTCGCCGACGCGGTCGCCCGGTGGAACGCCCCGACGCTCGGCGAGTGCGGGCTGGGCGCCGTCGGCGCCGTCGTCGGCGCGACACACCCGAAGGAACTCGCCGAGTTGCGTGCGGCGCTCACCGACGTGTGGCTGCTGGTCCCCGGCTACGGCGCCCAGGGCGGCTCCGCGACAGACGTGAAGGCAGCGTACCGCAGCGACGGCCTCGGCGCGGTGGTCAACAGCAGCCGCGGGGTGACGTTCCCCTTCCACCCCGACGACCCTGACTGGGAGAGCAAGGTCGTCGAGGCGGCGAAGAAGGCGAGCGAGGAGTTGAGGTAAATCACCCCAACGCCATGGCGGCCGGTCAGTCGAAGGAATAGAAGCTGCCGAGAATGATGCCGAACACGACATGAGCCAGCAGGATGGAAATGGGCGTGCGGGTGCCGTAGTGCAGGGCGAGGAACCCGGGCGGCTCCAACTGGCGGACCACGGTCGGCCCGTACTGCTCGTTGGCCATGCGCGGGTGCAGGGCGGGCAACAGCGTCACGCCGACCGCCAGGAGGAAGGAGGCGTGGACCAGCCCCGTGACCGCCCCGAGCCACCACGTCGCCATACCCCAGGCGTGGAAGGCCGCGATGTAGACCAGGGAGAAGAGCCAGCCGTTGACGAAGTGGATGAGGACGCCGATCAGCTTGGCCCGGTCGCGGTCGGGCGTGACCATCGTGCCGAGCAGGTAGGGGAGGTTCATCCGCGTCATGCCCAGCCCCTGACTCCCCGCCAGGATGGCGGTCAGCACCACCGTGCTGACGAAGCCCCACAGCAGCCAACTGCCCACGTTCATCGCCGCGCCTCCGGCAGGAGCGGTTCCCGACCCTCTGTGCGGGCGGCCCCGTCCCGACGCACAGCGTCGTGCGAGCGTTCCCGTTCCTCGCGCTCCGCCAGCGACAGGGCCGCGTTGATGAGGCCGACGTGGGTGAAGGCTTGTGGGAAATTACCCAGCGCGTCCCCGGTCTTCGGGTCGATCTCCTCGGCGAACAGGCCGAGGTCGTTGGCGTGGGCCGCGGTATGGGCGAAGGCGTCATGCGCCTCCGCTAAACGGCCGCCTCCCCTGGCAAGGAAGTCGGCGATCCAGAAGCAACAGAGTGCGAAGGCGCCCTCGCCGCCCTCAATGCTCTTCTCGTAACGGTAGATCAGGCCCGGCCCCGCGCCCAGCCGTTCCTGATGCCGTTGGTAGGTCCGCTGCATCCGCCACGAGGACGCCTCGTCGAAGTCGTGGAAGGCCATGAGCAGGACGGTCGTGTCGAGTGTGTCCCCGCCGAGGACTTGCGTGTAGCTCTCCAGTTTCGCGTTCCAGCCCCGGCCTTCGATGTCGCGGCGAATCTGCTCTCGGTGTCGCGTGAACGGCTCGACCGGTATCCCGCTGATCCACCCTTCGGAGTGCATCTTCAACAACCGGTCCAGGGCCACCCAGCACATCAGCCGGGAATGCGTGTGGTGCTGCCGTTCGTCACGCGGCTCCCAGATACCGTTGTCCGGTTCCTGCCAGTGCCGGCAGACGTACTCGCCGAAGTGGCGGAGCATCTTCTGCGTCTCTCGGTCTAGCTTCCCGCCGCTCTCCACGAAGCGAGCTACGGCCTCGATCACCTCGCCATAAACGTCGAGCTGGAGTTGGTCGCGCGTCGCGTTCCCGATCCGCACCGGCCGCGACCCTGCGTAGCCTTGCAAGTGGCGCAGTTCTGTTTCCTCGGGGTTCCTTTCCCCATAGACATCGTAGATGACCCGAAGTTCTGGTCGGGTGAGGCGGGTGGCGTGCAACATCCAACTGACGAACGCCTCGGCCTCGTCCTGATACCCCAGGCCGAACAAGGCGCGCGCCGTGAACGCAGCGTCGCGCAGCCAGCAGAAGCGGTAGTCCCAGTTCAGGTCGCCGCCGACCCGCTCCGGCAGCGACGTGGTCGGCGCGGCGATCATGGCCCCGGATGGCGCGTAGATCATGAGCTTGAGGGCCAGCGCGCTGCGCACCACCTGCTCGCGGTACGGCCCGCTGTACCGGGCACGGGCCGCCCACCGCCGCCACCAATCGACCGTGAGGGCGAGCTTCTGCCGAACAAGGTCGCCGACCGGCGGCAACACGGCCGGCCCCTCGGCCGTGTAGGTGAGCGCGAAGGCCATCGACTCCCCGGCCTTCAGCCGGACTCGTGCCGCCGCGCCGCCCTCGGCGGCCGGGGTGAGCTTCACGGGGCCGTGAAGGGCGATGAGGTGCGAACCCATCTCCATGCGCAGGCCCAGCGGCCCCGCGTCGCGCAGGTTGATCTTGGCACGGCCGTAGTCGGGGCGCGGGTCGAAGCGGACCTGCACTTCCGCCTCGCCCCGTTCGCACTCCACCTGCCGGATCAACTCCTGTTCTGGCCAGAGCGCCTGCCTCTTCTCCTCCTCCGAGGCGGCGGGCATGAAATCGGTGAGGGCGACTGTCCCGGCCGCGGTGTGGAACCGGGTCTGGAGTACGTTCGTGTCGTCGAGGTAACGGCGCTCGCTGCGCGCCAGTTCCGTCGGGGCGATCCTCCAGGCCCCGCCGATCCGGGGGTCGAGGAGGCCGCCGAACAGGGACGGGCTGTCGAACCGGGGCCAGCACAGCCAGTCGAGGGAACCGTCTCGGGACACGAGCGCGGCCGACCGCCCGTCTCCGATCATGGCGTAATCCTGAATTCGGGGGACCGCTGTCATCATTCTCCACTCGCAGGACGGCTCGTCCGGGCGCCGTCGGGGCACCGTGAAGCGCCCGTGACGCACTCGCCGCACGAGTTGGCTAGACCCCCAACGGCCTCGGGTCGAACTCCCGGCTGAGCCGGGCCAGGGCCAGCGACCCCAGCGACAGCCCGAAGTCGCGCAGGGCGATGTCGTAGTAGCCCGGGATGAGCAGCAAGTTGATGATGATGCCCCAGAGCCACAGCACGACGACGTAGGCGCCGATCCGCGGCCGGACGGCGACGAGCAGACCGGCGGCGATCTCGATCACGCCGACCGCCTGCATGAACGTGGAGGCACTGACGGGTACGATCCGCGTGGCGAGTGGTGCGAGGTACTGTTCCCAGTTGACGAGCAGGTGGAAGAACTTGTCGAGGCCGGCGATGATCGGCAGGGCGGCGAAGCCGACGTACAGCACGCAGTACGCTTGATAGGCCGGTCGGCTGGCGAGGACAGAAGTCCGGCCCGACGCGGGGTTTACGGCATCTCGATAATCCAGTGCGTGAGCCATCGTCTTACTCCTCAAGTGGTCTCCGGTTGGCCCTCCACGAAAACGGACCGACCGAAGAGAATGGAATAGCAACGGATGTGCCGTGGACCGTCCTCGTCCGGCAACTTGCAAAGCCGGCCACCTGAGGCGATTAGGTCAGTCCGCCGTCTCCCGGTAGATGCGGTCGAACGGTCCGGCCGCCTGGCGGAACACGCCCAGCAACGCGGGGTCGAAGTGCCCGGCGGACCGTTCGAGCATCTGCTCCACGGCCTGCGGGTGGGACATCGCTGGCTTGTACGCCCGCCGGCTCCGCAGCGCGTCGTATACGTCGGCCACCGCCACCAGCCGCGCCGACAGCGGGATCGCCTCCCCGGCCAGCCGGTCGGGGTAGCCGGCACCGTCCCACCGCTCATGGTGGTGGCGGGCGATCTCAATCGCCGTATGGAAGAACGCGGTGGCGAAGGCGTACCGGGCCGATACCTCGGCCAGGGTGTCGGCGCCGATGGACGTGTGCGCCTGCATCAGCGCCCGCTCGTCGGCGGTCAGCGGGCCGGGCTTGTTCAGCACGTGGTCCGGGACCGCCACTTTGCCGATGTCGTGCAGCGGGGCTGCCGCCTCCACCGCCTGCACAACCGCCGGGTCGAGCCGGCCGGCGAACGCCGGGGTCGCGGCCGCCGCCTCGGCCAGCACCCGGCAGTACCGCTGCAACCGGATCAGGTGCGCCCCGGTCTCGCTGGATCGCTGCTCGACCAGCTTCGCCAGCGCCAGCACCAGCGCGCCGCGGGCGTGGATCAGCTCGCCGTCCCGGGCGGTGAGCGCCTGCTCCAGCTCAGCGTTGGACGCGGCGAGTTGCCTGGTCAACAGGTCAGAGCGGTCGTGGGCGTCCTTGAGCCGCAGGGCCGCCTTCACCCGGGCGCGGAGTTGCACCACGCTGAACGGCTTGGTCAGGAAGTCGTCGGCCCCGGCGGCAAGGAGCCGCGCCAGGTCGTCGCCGGGCGCCCGGCCGGAGAGCATGACTACCTTGGTGTGCGCCGCCGGCGGGTGCCGGCGGAGCCGCCGCAGGACCACCTCGCCGTTTAGCCCCGGCAGGTCCACGTCCAGCAGGATCAGGTCGTAGGGCTGGGCCAGCGCCTGCTCGGCGGCGTCGGGGCCGGTCTGCGACTCGTCACACGCGACCGGTTCGTGCGCCAGGGCCAGCCGGCAGATGCGGCGGACCGGCTCCTCGTCGTCCACGATCAGGACGCGGTGCCTCTTGGTAGAAGAGGAGAGGGGGAGAAGAGGAGAAGAGGAGAATGATCGAGCCGCCTCTTCTTCTCCACTTCTCCCCCTCTCCTCTTCTCCCCCTCTGGTTTTGATCCCTCTCCACTTCTCCCCCTCTGTCTGCCAGCCGAGGAATGGGGCCAGCTCGCGCATGGCGGCGGCGGCGCCCGGGGTCCGCTCGGCGCGGTCGAGTGCCATCATCCGGTCCAGCGCCGCGCCCAGGTCCGGCGGGGCGTCGGCCCGGAAGTCTGCCAGCCGCGGCGGGCGCGCCGCGGTGGCTGACCCGCCGGGCGGGCGGAACGGGTCCTGGCCGGTGAGGGCGAAGAAGAGCGTCGCCGCCAACCCGAACACGTCGGCGCGGGCGTCCACCCCAGCCGGGTCGCGCGCCTGCTCCGGGGCCATGTACCCGACCGTCCCGAGCCGCGTCCCCTCCTGGGTTAGCCGGTCCTCGGCCGCCGGCAGCCGGGCCACCCCGAAGTCGAGCAGCTTCGCCTGCCCGTCGGGGGTGACGATCACGTTGGACGGCTTGATGTCGCGGTGGACCAGGCCGTGCCGGTGCGCTTCGGTCAGAGCGTCGGCGATCTGGTGCGCCAGTTGGCAGGCGCGGGGGACCGACAGCGGCCCGTCGGCGGCGACGAGGTCGTCGAGGTTGCGGCCGGGGACGTACTCCATCACCAGGTACGGCACTGGCTGGCCGTCCGGCCCGGCGCCCGGCTCCTCGCCGGCGTCGATGGCGGCGACGACGTTCGGGTGCCGCAGCGACGCGACCGCCCGGACCTCGCGGAAGAACCGCTCGGCCCCGGCCGGGGTCTTCCCACCGTCGGCAACGAGCGCCTTGACCGCGACCGGGGTGCGCAGCTTGCGGTGCTCGGCGCGGAAGACGACCCCCATGCCGCCGGTGCCGACCTTCTCCAGCACACGATAGTTGCCCAGCACCAGCCCGTTGACCGCCCCGGCGCGGACGCAGCCGGCCTGATACGGGGTGACGAGCCGGCGGGCCAGTAGCGCCTCGGCCAAAGCCGGCAGGCCAGCGCAGCCGACGACGGCCTGCCGGTCCGACTCGGTCAGGTCGGCCCAGGCGTCGGCGGAGATGGCGCCGCCGGAGACGAGCCGGTGGAGCAAAGCGGCAGCCAGGCGCGAATCGGGGGATGGCATCGATGGCGGGCGGCAAGGCGGGCGACCGTGGGAAGCGTACTTGATCGGCGGTGGCGGGGTCGTCGCCCGGGGGACTAATTGGCATCTTTCCGTAACTTCACTGCCTCAACCCAATGCCGGCC
>DASSAT010000125.1:0-3417 GCA_035699305.1 Fimbriiglobus sp.
AAAGGATACCCGGGGCGGCGACCTTGATGCCCTTGAGCGCCATCTTGAGCTGCTCGGGGTTGGGGGCGAACTCCAGGGCGGTCGCCTTGTCCACGTCGCCGCGCTCGACGAGTTGGCGGAGGTTCTCGGTGAAGTCCACCATCCCCTCCAGGAAGCCGATCCGAATCGCGTCCAGCAGGCTATCATCCCGGCTCTTGAGGATCAGGTCGCGGATGGTCGGGTTGACGATCATGATCTCATTGGTCGGCACCCGCTGGGTTCCGGGCTTGATCGACGGGACCAGCTTCTGGGCGACGACCGCCTTGAGGTTGAACCCGAGCGACTGGCGGACGGCGTGGTGCATGTTCGGCGGGAACAGGTCCATGATACGGCTGATGGTGCTGGCGGCGGTGGAGGCGTGGATGGTGCCGAAGACCACGTGCCCAGTCTCGGCAGCGTGGACGCCGGCCTCGAACGTGTCCATGTCGCGCATCTCGCCGACGAGGATCACGTCCGGGTCCTCGCGGACGGCGTGCTTGAGGGCGATGTGCCAGTCGAAGACGTCCAGGTACACCTCGCGCTGGTTGACCACCGAGAGCTTGTCGGTGAAGACGAACTCGATCGGGTCTTCGATGGTCAGGATGTGCAGCGCCTCCCGCTGGTTCATGTACTCCAGCATGGACGCGATGGTGGTGGACTTCCCGGACCCGGTGACGCCGGCCAGGATGACCATCCCCTGGTCGTAGTGGCAGAGCTTCTCGATGGACGGCGGCAGGCCGAGCTTCTCGAACGACGGGATGGTGGTGTTGACCCGGCGGGCGACCAGGGCGAGCTTGCCCCGCTGGCGGAACACGTTGACCCGGAACCGGCACTCGTCGGCGCCGACCACGTGGGCGTAGTCGGCCCCGCCCGTCTCCTCCAGGCTCTTGCGCTGCTTGTCGGACATGATGGGGTAGAGCAGCTTCTCCATGTCCTCCTGGGACAGGAGCTTGGTGGCCATCCGCTGGATGATGCCGCGCAGCCGCATCATCCCGGGCTGGCCGGCCTTCATGTGCAGGTCGGACGCCTCGTGCATCATGACGGTGCGGAAGAGCTGGTTGATGGGCGGCTCGCCGGGGACCTGCGGGGCGAGCTTCAGCCCGCCGGGTGCCTCGGCCGGGTGGGCGGGTGCGGTCGCGGTCGCCATGTCGGGTTCACTCCGGGTGTCACGGCCGGGCGGCCGCGGGGTGTCGGGCGGGGAGCAGGCGGACCGGAACGCCGTGCCGGGCGAGGTACGCCTTGGTCTCGGGGATCGAGTACTCGTCGTAGTGGAAGATGCTGGCGGCCAGGGCGGCGTCGGCCCCGGCCTCGAACGCCTGCCGCAGGTGCTCCGGCGACCCGGCCCCGCCGCTGGCGACGACCGGCACACTCACCACCGCGGACACCGCCCGCAGCATCGGCAGGTCGTAGCCGTTCTTGGTGCCGTCGGCGTCCATCGAGGTCAGGACGATCTCGCCGGCCCCGAGCCGCTCGACCTCCTTCGCCCAGGCGACCGCCTCCAACCCGGTCGGCACCCGGCCGCCGTTGATGTGGACTTCCCACCAGAGGTCAGAGGTCAGAAGACAGAGGTCGGAGGTCAGAGGTCGGAGGTCAGAGGTCAGAGGACCGAGGTCAGAGGTCAGAGGCCGGAGGTCAGAGGTCAGAAGAGGATCGGACGGGGCCGGCCCCCGATCGTCTGATTTCTGACCTCCGACTTCTGACTTCTGACTTCTGTCTTCTGACCTCTGACCTCTGACCTCCGACCTCTGACGACGCACTCGCCGCGGGTCGATGTTCACGACGGTGGCGCAGGAGCCGAACCGGCGCGAGACCTCGGCGATCAGTTGCGGCGTCTTGACGGCGGCGGAGTTCAGGCTGACCTTCTCGGCCCCGGCCTGAATGAGCCGGGTGGCGTCGGCCAAGGTGCGGATGCCGCCGCCGACGGTGAACGGCATGAACACCTGCTCGGCCACCCGGCGGACCATGTCCGCGGTGATGGCCCGGCACTCGTGGCTGGCGGAGATGTCCAGGAAGACGAGTTCGTCAGCCCCCTGGTCCTGGTAGCGGCGGGCGACCTCGACCGGGTCGCCGGCGTCGCGCAGCCCGACGAAGTTGGTCCCCTTCACCACCCGCCCCCGGTCCACGTCCAGGCACGGGATGATGCGCTTGGTCAGCATGTCGATCATCATACCGACCGTGCGGCGGGTGCGTCTACCGGCCGGGGAACGACGCGGCCCGGCCGGTGGTGAACGCCGGCCGGGCCGATGGGTGCGGAAGTCGGACGCGGGTCAGGGGGCGCGGTGGGCCGCCACCCAGAGCATGTACGCGACCCGCTCCTGGAGGGAGGCTCGCCGGCACCCGCGCGCCGCGTAGCTGTCCCGCCAGGCGTAATAGATCATGGCGATGGCCAGGACCGCCAGGTTGGTCGCTACCAACTGAAACATGACCGGGTCTCCGCTGTCGCCTGAAACGGGCGGACAACGGTATGTACTTCATGGGCCGGGGGCGGGCAAATCGGGGCGCGGCAGTTGCCGCGGGTTTTGCTGAGCACGACGGGAAATCTGACAACACTCGGACGGGGCGATTGGCGCCGCGGTTACGAGGGGTTAACGCTGGCGGGCCGGCTCGCCGCGCAGCCCGGCCAGCCCCTCGCTGCCCAGGCGGATCAGCGTGCCGCCAACCTCGATCTCGAATAGGTCGTCGAGCGGCTGGTAGCCGGTGATGCGGACGGTGGTGCCGGGGGTGAGGCCAAGCTCCTGCCAGCGGCGCAGGCGGTCCGGGTTGTCGTCCTGGGCCTCGCGGATGAGGACGGACTGACCGGCCCGGAACTCGGAGAGCCGGTGCAGCTCGCGCTGGTGCAGTTCGCCGGAGGCGGTCGGGATCGGGTGGCCGTGCGGGTCTTCGAGCGGCTCGCCGAGGTGGGCGGCGATCGCCTGCTCCAGCCGTGGCGAGATGGCGTGCTCCAGTGCCTCGGCCTCGGCGTCCACCTCGCTCCAGTCCAGCCCGAGCACCCGGGTCAGGAACAGCTCGACCAGCCGGTGCCGGCGGATCACCCGGCGGGCCTCGGTCACGCCCGCGGCCGTCAGCTTCGCCCCGGTGCCGGGGGTGTAGTCGATCCACCCGGCGTCGGCGAGCCGCTTGAGCATCCCGGTGACGGACGGCGCCTTGACCCCCAGGTCGGTGGCGATGTCGTTGGGCGAGACGACCTGGTCGGCCCCGCCGCGGGCGTGGATCGCCTTCAGGTAATCCTGGACCGCTTGGGACGGCTGGTCGGACATGGACGCGGTCCGGGGGCGGGTGGGGGTATCCTCATCCTATCGGCAGACGAGGGTGTGGTGGTTGAGGAGTCGGTCAAACCCCGGGACCGCGGCCGTCCCGGCCGCTCTTGCTCTACAAGGCAGGGGCCTGGGATGACGGTCG
>DASSAT010000126.1:0-11266 GCA_035699305.1 Fimbriiglobus sp.
GAAGTTCAGCACCTCCCCGGCCGCCCACACGGCTCGCGTCTCCAGGTCGGCTACCTCCGGGTGGGTAGCGTCGAAGAGCATCCGCAGCTTGTCCGCGAACAGTGGTGGTCGCTCGTCCCAGGGGATGAATTCGTCTTCCTCTTCGTCCTCGTCCTTCGGTGGCTGGGCGGTAATCAACCCCCGGTTGATTAGCTCCGGGTCGAGGAACTCGGTCTGGAGCGGCCCCGGCGGCAGCTCGAAGGGCACCCGCACGAACTTCAGCAGCGGTCGCGGCAACTCCAGCACGGACTCGAACGCCTGGATACGCTCGTCCCGGCTGGCGCGGCCGAGGTGTTCGTTGAGGAACGCGCCGTAGAGCGGATGAACGGCGCGGAAGACGAGCAACTTGTCCAGTTCCGGCGTCGGGGTGGCGAGGATCGGTTGGTAGTCGGGCAGTGCAACCGAGCCGCGACCGTCAGGGAGCGGTTGCGCGTCCACGCTCCCTGACGGTCGCGGCTCGGATGGTGCCGGTGGCTCCGGCCCGAGGATCGCGAACCCGCGCTGGTGCAAGATCAGCAGCATCCGGTTGAGATGCTTCATCCCCGCCTCGACGCGCGGCTGGTCCAGCAGCCGCTTGCGGACCACACTGCGGACCTTCTCCACGTCCGGCGACACCTTCAGCAAGTACGCCAACAGCCGCCACGGCAGCGGCCCCTTACTGAACAGCCGGGCCGGCGGGGCGGCCTTGAGTCGGTCGAAGTCGGACGCGGTCCAGTACTTCTTCTGGCTGTTGCGGGTCGGCTTCTTGCGGAGAAGTTCCTTCTTCTTCTTGAGCATCACCGGGTCTTTCGTCGCGTCGGGGATCTGCTCGTACTTCTCCTTCCACCGCTGGATGCGCACGTCGTCCTCATGCGGCAGCGTGTAGACGTGCCCCTCGGTGTCGAACTGCGGCCGACCCGCCCGGCCGAAGATTTGATGCGCCGTGCTGGAGTCGATCAGCTTCTCCTTGCCGAACGGCCCCTTCACCAGCGACGTGAGCACCACCGACCGAGCCGGTAGGTTGATGCCGGAGGCCAGCGTCTCGGTACACAGGCAGACGCTCAGGAGCTTCTTCTCGAACAGGTCTTCCACCACCCGGCGGTACTTCGGCAGCAGCCCGGCGTGGTGGACGCCGACGCCGCGGCGGATGATCTGCTTGAGCTTCGGCCCGACGCCGTGCGGCCACTCCAGTTTGTCCGCCGCGGCGTTGAGCGCCGTCCGCTGGGCCGGGTTGAGCAGGTCCAGACCCTTTAACTGCTCGGCCACCGACCAGCATTCGTCGCGGTTGAACGCGAACACCAGCGCCGGCGTCTTGCGGGCCGCGTCATCGCCCTTGGCCAAGTCCACCAGCACGTCGCTCAGGAACTCGCCCGGCACCCAGTGGTACGTCAGCGGCACCTTGCGGTCGCGGCCCTCGACCAACTCCAGGTCGCGGCCGTGGCACTGCCGGAGCCAGCTCAGGAACTCCTGCGAATTGCCAACGGTCGCGGAGAGCAACAGCAGCCGGATGTGCTTCGGCAGCATGTTCAGCGAAAGTTCCCAGACGATGCCGCGCTCCGGGTCGGCGAAGCTGTGGAACTCGTCCATCACCACGGCTGACACCGCATCGAAGTTAAACCCCTCGGGGTGCAATAACCGGTTCAGCAGGATTTCCGCGACGACGACCAGGACGCGGGCGTTCGGGTTGACCTTGCGGTTGCCGGTGACAAGGCCGACATCATCCCGGTTGAAGCCCCAGCGCTCGGCACACGCCTGCATCTCGGCGAACTTCTGCTCGGTCAGCGCGATCAGCGGGGTGGTGTAGTAGGCGACGGTGTTCGAGTGCAGCGCCTCGAAGAGCGCCGCCTGGGCGATGAGCGTCTTGCCGGTCCCGGTCGGGGCGCAGACCAGCACGCCCTCCGCGGAAGTGAACCAGGCCAGTAGCGCCTCCTCCTGCACCGGGTACGGCGGGTACGGCAGCTGGTCGATGTATCGGGTGGCGAGGTCGTCGCGGGTCGGGGCGGGCATCGGGTGGTGAGGTTTTGAGGTGGTGGGGTCGTGCCGGCCCCACCACACTACCCCACTACCCCACCACCCCACCACCCTTTCCGTTTGCCCCGGGCGGCGCCGCCGGGTATCGTTCGGGAAGCCTACCCCTTTCCCCGCCCCCGGAAAGCCGCCATGAAGAACGTCTCCCGCCGTGAGTTCCTCGGGACCACGCTGGCCGCGGCCGGCACGGTCGCCCTGTCGCACACCAAGTCCTCGGGGCGCGTCCTCGGGGCCAACGACACCGTCCGCATCGCCGTCGCCGGCCTCAACGGCCGCGGCGGCTCGCACGTCGGCGAGTTCGCCAAGATGGCGAACGTCGAGGTCGCCTACCTCATCGACCCGGACACGCGGACGTACCGGAAGCGGCTCGACCAGCTGAGCAAGGCGGGGCGGCCCGAGGCGAAGTGCGTGCAGGACGTGCGCAAGGTGCTCGAGAGCAAGGACGTAGACGCGGTGTCGGTCGCCACGCCTAACCACTGGCACTCGCTGATGACCATCTGGGCCTGCCAGGCCGGCAAGGACGTGTACGTCGAGAAGCCGTGCAGCCACAACATTCACGAGGGCCGGATCGCGGTCGAGACGGCCCGCATGTACAACCGGATCGTCCAGCACGGCACGCAGAGCCGGGCGAGCTCGACGTGGGAGGTCCTCAACGCGATCGCCAAGTCCGGCAAGCTCGGCAAGCTGCTCGTCTCCCGCGCCCTGTGCTACAAGCCGGGTGCAGGCTGGGGGACCCGCGGCAACATCGGAGTCAAGGAGCCGAAGGCGCCGCCGTCGGAACTGGACTTCAACGTCTGGCTCGGGCCGGCCCGGGAGCAGCCGTACCATGAGAACCTGGTCCACTACCGCTGGCACTGGTTCTGGGACTTCGGCAACGGGGACATCGGCAACCAGGGCGTCCACGAGATGGACAAGGCCCGCTGGGTGATCCCCGGGGCGACGTGGCCGACGACGGTCATCAGCCTCGGCGGCCGGTTCACCGGCCCGGACCAGGGGCAGACGCCCAATGGCATGGTCACGGTGATGGACTACGGCGAGACGCTGCTGATCTTCGAGGTCCGCGGGCAGAAGTCGAAGCCGTACTTCGGCCAGAACGGGGCCACGAACATTCTGCACTTCGAGGCGGGGGCCGTGGCCGGCGGGAAGTTCTACCCGAAGGGGTCGGACAAGGCCGAGCCGATGCCGAAGCTCGGGGTGGAGCCGGCGCGGCGGCCGCACGGCGACCACTTCGGCAACTTCATCGCCTGCGTGCGCAGCCGCAAGGTCGAGGAGTTGAACGCCGACATCGCCGTCGGGCACGTCTCGGCCGGGCTGTGCCACCTGGCGAACGTCTCCTACCGGCTGGGGAAGAACGAGCCGTTTAGCGCCAAGTCCCAGGCGGTCTCGGGCAACCCGTTCGCCACCGACGCGCTGGGCCGGATGGAGGAGTACCTGCGCGAGAACGGGGTGAAGCTGGAGGGCACCAGCCTGCACGTCGGCCGCAAGCTCGACTTCGACGGCAAGGCCGAGCGGTTCCGCAACGACGCCGAGGCGGACAAACTCCTCACCCGGGCCTACCGCGCCCCGTTCGCGGTCCCGGAGAAGGTGTAAGGCAACTTCCGTCCCACGGCGGTCCCTTCGGGACCGCCGTTTCTCTTTGGCCGTCGCCATGACCACTCCCCTGCTCCTGCTACTTGCCATGTCTCCCGCCGCGGAACCCGTGGTCGCCGCCGACCTCGTCCTTAGCGGCGGCAAGGTGTGGACCGGCGACCCGAAGCAGCCGGAGGCGCAAGCCGTCGCGGTCTGGCGGGACCGCATCCTCAAGGTCGGCACCGACGCCGACGTAAGGCCGCTCGTCGGACCGAACACGAGAGTGATCGACCTGGCCGGCCGGCGGGTGGTGCCGGGGTTCATCGACAGCCATGCCCACGTCCTCGGCGGCGGGATGCAGCTCAGCCGCGTCGAACTCAAGGACGCCAAGGACGAGGCCGAGTTCGGCCGGCGACTCCGGGAGTACGCCGCCAACACGCCACGCGACCGGTGGATACTTGGCGGCAACTGGGACCACGACCGCGCGTTCGGCGGCAAGCTGCCGACCGCCGCCATCGTGGATAAGTACGTCAGCGACCGGCCGGTCTTCATCCGCCGTTACGACGGGCACATGGCCCTGGCGAACTCGGTCGCCCTCAAGCTGGCGAACATCACTGAGAAGACCAAGGACCCGACCGGCGGGGTGATCGACCGGCTGCCCGACGGCAAGCCGGCCGGGGTGCTCAAGGACGCGGCGATGGGGCTGGTGGACCGGCTCGTCCCACCACCATCGGAGGGCGAAATCGCCGAGGCCGTCCGGGCGGCGCTGAAAGTCGCGGCCGAGGTCGGCGTCACCAGCATTCAGGACATGGAGGGCAGCGGGTCGGACGCCCGCCGGCGCTACCTCCGCATCCTCCAACGGCTGGCGAAGGCCGGCGAGCTGACCTGCCGCATCGACGTCCGCTGGCCGATCGCCCTGCGGAACGAGATCATCGACCGCGGGGTGTTGGCGAACTTCGGCAGCCCCTACGTCCGCATCGGCGGGGTCAAGGGGTTCATGGACGGCTCGCTCGGGTCGAGCACCGCCAAGTTCTTCGACGGGTACGCCGACAACCCGGCGAACAAGGGCGTTTTCGTGTTCGCTTCGAAGGAGTCGATGCAGTCGCGGATTCGCTCGGCCGACGCCGGCGGGCTGTCGGTCGCGGTCCACGCCATCGGCGACGAGGCCAACGCGGTCCTGCTGGACATGTTCGACGCGGCGGCGAAGGCCAACGGGTCGAAGGACTCGCGGTATCGCATCGAACACGCCCAGCACCTGCGGCCGCAGGACTACCCGCGGTTCAAGCAACTCGGGGTGATCGCGTCGATGCAGCCGTACCACGCGATCGACGACGGCCGCTGGGCCGAGGGGCGGATCGGCAAAGAGCGGTGCCGGTCGTCGTATGCGTTCCGGTCGCTACTCGACGCCGGGGCGGTGCTGGCGTTCGGGTCGGACTGGCCGGTGGCGCCGCTGGACCCGCTGCCCGGCATCGACGCCGCGGTCAACCGCCGGACGCTCGACGGCAAGCACCCGGACGGCTGGTTCCCCGAACAGCGGATCACCGTCGCGGAGGCTGTTCGGGCATATGGCTGGGGCGGCGCCTACGCCGGCTTTCAGGAGGGCGAGAAGGGGACAGTCGAGGCTGGCAAGCTGGCGGACCTGGTTGTGTTGGGCCGCGACATCTTCGATCCGAAGGAGAAGGACCGGATCGGCGAGACGAAGGTGGAGCTGACGATCGTCGGCGGCAAGGTGGTGTACGAGCGGAAGAATTGACCCCCGGTTAGCGCAACCACCCCCACGCCGCGACAGCCGTCATCAACAGCCCGTATCCGGCCAGCGCCGCCATGATTACCCACACCCACACCGGAACGCCCTCGCCGCGCGGCGTGCGCTTCAACCGGACCGACACCGGGTTGGCTGAAGGCGGATCGCCGCCCAGCCCCGCGAATGGACTGCCCTCCTCCGGCGGCGGCGACTGGACATCGGGCGAACTGGGCGGCTTGACGATGAAGGGCACCGCCGTCCGGGGGGCCGGGCGGCCCGTCACCGGGGCCACCTCGGTGTCGGACGGCGGGATCGGCTTGCGGTGCGAGGGCGCCTCGCCGATGACGCTCTCGTGCGACTCCTCGGGGTCGGCGAAGATGCTCTCCGCCCCGTCCGGCCCGCGGTCGGCCGGCGGCCGCGGCTCCGGGGCGACGGTCCGCGACGGGGCCGTCACCACCTCCCGGCACAGCGGGCAGCGGACGCGGCGGCCGGCCAGCTCCAGCCCGACCCCCATCCGCCGGCCACACCGGGAGCACGGGAACGTCAGCGGGTGCTTCGCCATCGGGGGTCAGTTCTCGCCCAGCGCCCAGTTCAACCCGCCGAACAGGTGTTTCTGGTACCGCTCGTCCTTCCACACTTCCTTCCGGTGGCCCAACGAGGTGTAGAACACCCGCCCCTTGCCCACCAGCCGCGTCCAGGAGATAGCGTAGTCGCCGTCGGTCCGCACGAGGTTCTTCCCCATGTCGAACGACCCCTTCTCGATGCTCAGGATGACGTGCAGCTTGTCCCGGCTGTAGGGGGCGTTGCGGAAGACGTACATCTCGTCGGTGTATGGCATGCCGTCCGTGAACCCGGCAGCGGCCGGGTGCTTCGGGTCCTCGACGTGGACCTTGATCTGCTGGATCTGCGGGTGGCCGCGGAAGTACGCGCCGATCAGGTTGCCGTAGGCGGCGTCGCCGTAAAGCGTGTCGGTGGCGCAGTGCGTCCCGGCGAACGATCCGCCGGCCTTCACCCACGCGACCAGGTCGCGGGTCTGCTCCTCGGTCATCGGGTTGCCGGTGGTGAAGAACAGCACCACGTCAAAATTCTTGAGCGTCTCCTTGTCGATCTTGCCGGTGTGCTCCTGGTCGATCACCTTGCCGGTCCTGGCCCGGAACTCCTGGGCATAGGCTTCCAGCCCCTGAGCACCCCCCTTCGTCTTCTTCTTCACGATCGCCGGGTCGGCGGGGTTGGTCAGCCGGTAGCAGGTGACGGTGAACCCGTGCTTCGGGCCGATCTCCTTGAGCACGTCCTCGGCGACGCCGACCGAGTCATGGATGAACCCGCCGCTGTGGGTGACGAGCAGCAGCCGTTTCTGGGCGGCGGCCGGGGCGGGCGCCGCGTCGCCGGCGGACGACGGGGCCGCGGCGAGAACGAGCGCGGGGAGCGCGGCCAGCAACAGACGGATGGGACGCATGGGGAAGGCTCCGTGCGGGCGGGGTGTGACGCCGAGATGTTACCCAACCGGCGGGCCGATGACCAACAACTTCCGCGCCTCACGCCCGGCGGACGACCACCAGGGTCCGGTCGTCCCGCACCGGCTGGCCGTTGGTGAACCGATCGACGGCGGCGGTCAGGGCGGCGACCACCTCGTCCGGGGCCGGCCCGCCGTCGCCCAGCCCGGCGCCGAGCCGGTCGGGGCCGAACGGCTCCTCGGCCCGGTTGACCGCGTCGGTCACGCCATCGGTGAAGACCGCCACCCGGTCACCGGGGCCGAATGGGACCGTCTGCTCCGGGTAGGCGGCGTCCCGCGGCATCACCCCCAGCGGCAGCCCGTGCGAGGTCGGTAGCGGCACCCACCGGCCGCCGCCCGCGGCCGAGTACCGTGGGGCCGCGTGTCCGGCGTTGGCGTAGGTCATCGCCGACGCGGCCGGGTCGAACACGGCGTAGAACGCGGTGACGAAGTGCCCGGACGTCGCCGTGTACCGCCGGGCCAGGTGGGCGTTCAGGTACGCCAGCAGTTCGCCCGGCCGCGCCGGCGGGGTCGGGTAGGCGTGCGTCAGGCTGTGGGTGATCGCCATCAGCACCGCCGCCGGGGTGCCGTGTCCGCTCACGTCGGCCACCAGCACCCCGAGTCGGCCGCCCGGCAGCGGCAGGAAGTCGTAGTAGTCGCCGCCGGCCCGGTTCGCCGTCCGGTAGTACGCCGCCAGCTCCAGCCCCGGCACCCGCGGCACCCCGGCCGGCAGCAGCCCGTGTTGCAGGTCGGCGATCGCCCGCAGCTCGTAGTCGGTCGCGCGGTGGACCTCCCGCAGCCGCTCGGAGAGCACCTGCGACTGGATGGCCCGGCCGAACAGGTTCGTCATCCACACCAGCTCCGGCACCTGCTCGCGGGGGAACGCGGCCAGCTCCTCCCGGGTAACGACGACCATGTTCGTCGCCATGCCGTCCTCGAACAGAGGGATCGCCAGCAGCGACCGCTGCCCGGCCAGGTACTCGGCCGCGGGGTCGTCCGGCCGCAGGACCAGGTCGTCGATCACCCGCGGCTCGTCGGCGTAGATCAGGTCCGCCAGTAGGCCGCCGTCCAGGACCGGCAGCCGGTCCGGCTCCCGGAACGGGTTGACGTGCTCCTCCCACAGGTTGAACCGGGTGACGCGGACCTGCGGCCGGTCGAGGCCGTGCCGGGTCAGCGACACCTGCCGGGAGGTCGGGTAGAGCTGGCTCATCCGCCGCGCGAAGACGTGGTACATCTCGTCCGGGTCGGTGTACCGGCTCAGCTCGCGCATGACATCGACGGAGATGGTCAGCCGCGCCCGCCAGTTGCGGGGGGTGATCTCGAAGAAGTCCGCGACGACTGTCATGTTCCGGCTCCATGCCTACCCGGACAGATGGCCCGGCAAGCCCGCGGGCGACGGGAGATGTGCCGCTAGTAGAACCCGTTTGATACGATGAATCAAGAGACTGGGTTCGACTCATGCACGTTTCACAGACCGAAACGATTGCGATGACGACGCGGAGCTGTCCTGCATAACCGTCACAAACAGTTCCCTGGGAGCTTCTTGCGCCATCTCCCCTAATGCCTCGCGGGTTCGCTCACTTGAACCGGCGTCGTCCGACCAATACAACGAGAATAGCTTTCATCGGCATGTCAAGCCCACCCGACATCCCGCTTGACATGCCCTCCGGGTCGCCAACGACTCGGCCGAAGTTCGCCCCGGCTCGATGGTTACGGCAGTACCGCTGCCGATGAGGTGACAGTATATGCCTGCCCTGAAGGTGCGGCGGATCGATCTGTCGGCAAGTAACGCGGCTCAGCAGCTCGCCAAGCTCCGCGACCAGTTCAAGTTCGATGCCGAAGTCGTCTCCCCGCAGTCCAAGAAGCTCACACAAGCCGCCTTCGGCGAAGCCCTGCCACCGGCCCAGTCCGTCGAACGCATCTGCACCGACGTCCGCGACGATGGCCTCCAGGCCGTCCTCCGCTACACGGAGGTCTTCGACAAGGTGAAGCTCAAGCCGGACGCGATCCGGGTGAAGGAGTCGGATCTGGAGGCGGCCCACGCTGCCGCCGACCCCGACTTCTTAGATGTCCTCCGCCGCATCCGGTACAACATCGACTCCTTCCAGAACGGCCTCTTGCACCGCGACGCTGAGCTGCGGCAGTCCGGGTCGTTCGAGCTGCACCTGCACTACCGGCCGCTGGACCGCGTCGGCGTCTACTGCCCTGGCGGGGCCGCGGCCTACCCGTCCACTCTTCTGATGACCGTCTGCCCGGCCCAGGCGGCAGGGGTCAAGGAGATCGCTGTCGCGCTGCCGCCGACCGCCACGGGCGCCTACAGCAAGGACATGCTCGCCGCCTGCCACGAACTCGGCGTCTCCGAGGTCTACCGCATGGGTGGGGCCCAGGCGATCGCCGCCCTGGCCTACGGCGTCGAGGGCATCCCGGCGGTGGACATGGTCGTCGGCCCCGGCAACAAGTACGTCAGCCTCGCCAAGAAGTACGTCTTTGGCACCGTGGCGATCGACTGCCTGGCCGGGCCGAGCGAGATCGTTGTGGTGGCCGACGACTCGGCCCACCCGAGCTATGTCGCCCTGGACCTGATCGCCCAGGCGGAGCACTCCCCCGGCGTGGCGATCCTCGTCACCTGGTACGAGCCGCTGATCGACGAGGTCAAGGAGGCGCTGGAGAAGCGGCTGACGAAGCTCGGCCGGGCCGACCTATCGCGGGAGAGCCTGGAGCGGTACGGGGCGTTCGTGCTGGCCCCGGACAAGCAGACGGCGGTCGAGTGCGTCAACGAGATCGCCCCGGAGCACCTGCACGTGCAGACCCGCGACCCGGACGCCTTCACCGACGAGGTGGACGCCGGGGCGATCTTCGTCGGCCCGTTCACCCCGGTGGCGCTGGGGGACTACGCGGCCGGCCCGTCGCACGTGCTGCCGACCGGCGGCACCGCCCGGTTCGCCAGCGGGCTGTCGGCCAACGACTTCCGCAAGCGGACGAGCGTCCTACGGTTCACCCGCAACGGGCTGCGAGACATGGCACCGGACGTGGCGTACCTCGCCAAGAAGGAAGGGCTGCCGGCCCACGCCATGAGCGTCGAGCAGCGAGCCAACGACACCGGCCCCGCCGCCCGACCCAAGCCGAAGCCGGACAAGGTCGTGGCCGCACCGGCGAAGAAGTGATCCACAGATTCCGCAGATTTCACAGATTAGAAAACAGAAGAACTCGATCTTATCGGTCTTCTAATCTGTGAAATCTGCGAAATCTGTGGATCGTTCTCTTACCTCTTCAGGCTCATGACTGGCGTTCGTCCCAACATCCGGGCGATGGCCGGCTACATGCCCGGCGAGCAACTTAACGACCCGGACATCGTTAAGCTCAACACCAACGAGAACCCCTACCCGCCGTCGCCGCGGGTGTTCGAGGCGGTCCGCGCGGCACTGACCGGGGACAAGCTCAGGAAATACCCGCAGCCACTCGGCGACGCCTTCCGCATGGCCGCCGGGCGGGCGCTCGGCGTGGACCCAGATGCCATCCTCATCGGCAACGGCTCCGATGATGTACTGACCATCCTGACCCGGGCGTTCGTTCCCGAGGGCGGGCGGATCGTCTCGCCGACGCCGAGCTACAGCCTGTACCGCTCACTCGCTGAGATTCAGGGGGCGCGATTCGATACGGTCCCATTCACGCCGGACTGGGACCTGCCGAGTCCCTGGCCAGCGGCCGGGGCGGACCTGACATCCCTGCCGAACCCCAACTCGCCTTCGGGGACGGCCCTGCGCCCGGAGCGGGTCGCGCGGTTGGCGGACGAGGTCGGCGGGCCGCTGGTCTTGGACGAGGCTTACGCCGACTTCGCCGAGTGGAACGGGCTAACGCTGCTGCGCCGGGTCAAGAACCTGGTCGTCACCCGCAGTTTCAGCAAGTACCATGCACTGGCCGGCATCCGCTTCGGATACGGCGTCGCAGACCCGGCCACGATCTGCGAGTTGGTGAAGGTCAAGGACTCGTACAACTGCGACGTGCTGAGCCTGGCGGCTGCAACCGCGGCGATCGAGGACCAGGTGTACTACGCGGACCTGCGGGCCAAGATCATTGCCACCCGCGGGCGGATGGTGGTGGCCCTGACCGTGTTGGGGTTCCAGGTGACGCCGAGTCAGGCGAACTTCATCTGGTGCCGGCGAACGGACCGCCCCGTGAAGCCGCTCTACGAGGAGTTGAAGCGGCGGAAGGTGCTGGTCCGGTACATGAGCTATCCCGGCTACGGTGACGGCCTGCGGATCAGCGTCGGCACCCCGGCCGAGGTGGAGAAGCTGTTGAGTGAGTTGAAGGCCATCTTGTAGGGTCAGTAGTTCCGAATAGGCCGTTACTGTGTGTCTGCTCGTAACCGGTTATTGTTTCAGAGGTTCGGTGATGCCGGCGTGGAGGTGGCCACG
>DASSAT010000127.1:0-9995 GCA_035699305.1 Fimbriiglobus sp.
GGACCCCAGTTGTTCCCGGCGGACCGGGTCCGGCTCGATCACGACCAGCCGGCGGGTCGGCCGGTCCAGGTAGCCGAGCAGGTGGTCGAGCATCCCGTCGAGGACGTCCCGGCTCGGGATCGGCTTGGCCACGAACGCCAACGCCCCGGCCGCCAGCGCCTTGTCGCGGGCGTCGTCGGTGGAGACGACGCAGACCGGCACGTGCCGGCTGGCCGGGTCCTTCTTGAGCCGCTCCAGCACGCGCCAGCCCTCGATGTCCGGTAGGTGGATGTCGAGCGTCAACGCGTCCGGGTTGTACTCCTTGACGAGGTTCAGGGCGGCCGCCCCGAGCGACGTGACTAGCCCCTTGAACCCCTTCTCCCGGGCGGTGGCGAGCAGGAACTTGGCGAACCCGGTGTCGTTCTCGACGATTAAGAGGATGCGGTCGTCGGGGCGGACGTCGTCGCGGTCGTCGCCGCACTCGTTGACCATCATGGTTGGCGTCGGCTCCGAGGCCGGGGCGTCCTCGGCCGGCGGCGGGGCGGGGTAGCCGTTGCGCGCGGTCGCGGCGACCGAGATGGGGATGACGGCCGAGCCGTCCGCGGCGACCGACTTGGTCCGCCGCGGAGTGTACGCGGCCGGCAGGTACAGCACGAACGTGCTCCCCCGGCCGGGGCTGGACGACAGCCGGATCTCCCCGCCTAACAGCCGCGCCAGCTCGCGGCTGATGGCCAGCCCCAGCCCGGTCCCGCCGTACTTGCGGCTGGTCGAGCCATCCGCCTGGGTGAACGGCTCGAAGATGATCCGCTGCTTGTCGGCCGGGATGCCGATCCCGGTGTCCGCGACCGAGAACGCTAGCACGTCCGGGGCGCGGTTGAGGTCCTCGTGGTCGTAGCTCCAGCCGCCATCGGCCGGCTCCACGGTCAGCGTCACCTGCCCGTGGTGGGTGAACTTGAAGGCGTTGGACAGCAGGTTCTTGAGGATCTGCTGCAACCGCTTGGAGTCGGTGTGCATCGACTTCGGCAGCCGCGGGTCGAACCGGATCAGGAACCCCAGGGTCTTGGAGTCGGCGACCGGCCGGAACGTCCGCTCGACGTACCCGTTGAGGTCGCCCAGCCGCAGCTCGCCGGCGTCCACCGCCACCGTCCCGGACTCGATCTTCGACAGGTCGAGGATGTCGTTGATGAGCATCAGCAGGTCGTGGCCGGACGAGTGGATCGTCTTGGCGAACTCCAGCTGCTTGGGGTTCAGGTTCCGGTCGGCGTTCTTCGAGAGCTGGTCGGAAAGGATCAGCAGGCTGTTGAGCGGGGTCCGCAGCTCGTGGCTCATGTTGGCCAGGAACTCGGACTTGTACTTGGACGTGAGGGCGAGCTGCTTGGCCTTCTCTTCGAGCAGTTGCCGGGACTGCTCGACCTCGAAGTTCTTCCGCTCGACCTCCTGGTTCTGCTGAACAAGCGACTGGGACTTCTCCTGCAACTCCTCGTTGGTCTTCTGGAGTTCCTCCTGGCGAGTCTGCAACTCGTCGGCCAGGGCGGTGGACTTCTGGAGCAAGCCCTCGGTCCGCATGTTGGCCTCGATGGTGTTGAGCACGATGCCGATCGACTCGGTGAGCTGCTCCAGGAACGCCTGGTGGCTGGGGCTGAACCCGCTCATGGACGCCAGTTCCAACACCCCGCGGACCTGCCCCTCGAAGACCAGCGGCAGGACCAGCACGCTCCGCGGGGAGGCCGACCCGAGGCCGGAGGCGATCTTGATGTAGTCCGGCGGTAGCTGGTCCAGCAGCACCTTCTGCTTCTCCAGGGCGCACTGCCCAACCAGCCCCTGGCCCAGGACGAGTCGCTTGCCGGCCTCCTGCCGGCCCTCGGCGGCGTAGCTGGCCAGCAGGGTGAGCTGCCCGGCGTCGCCGCCCCCTTCCAGGACGTAGAACTCGGCGCGGTGGGCCGACACCACCGGGCACAGCTCGGACAGGACCATCCGCCCGACGTTGGCCAGGTCGCGCTGCCCCTGGAGCATCCGGCTGAACTTGGCCAGGTTGGTCTTGAGCCAGTCCTGCTCGGTGTTCTTGCGGGTGGTATCGCGGAGGTTGCGGATCATCTCGTTGATGGTGCTCGACAGGGCCGCCACCTCCCCCTGGGCCTCGACGGCGATGGCCCGGGTCAGGTCGCCCTGGGTCACGGCCGTCGCCACGTCGGCGATCGCCCGCACCTGGTTGGTCAGGTTGGCGGCCAGCTGGTTGACGTTCTCGGTCAGCGCCTTCCAGATGCCGGCTGCCCCGGGCACCTTGGCCTGCCCGCCCAGCTCCCCCTCGACGCCCACCTTGCGGGCCACCGTCGTCACCTGGTCGGCGAACGTCGCCAGGGTGTCGATCATCTCATTGATCGTCTCGGCCAGCTCGGCGATCTCGCCCTTGGCCTCCACCGTCAGCTTCCGCTTCAGGTCGCCGTTGGCGACCGCCGTCACCACCTTGGCTATGCCGCGCACCTGGGCGGTCAGGTTCGCCGCCATGCTGTTGACCGAGTCGGTCAGGTCCTTCCAGGTGCCGGAGACGCCCTCGACGCGCGCCTGGCCGCCGAGCTTGCCTTCCGTCCCCACCTCGCGGGCGACGCGGGTGACTTCCGACGCGAACGACCGCAGCTGGTCCACCATCGTGTTCACGGTGTCCTTCAGCTCCAGGATTTCGCCCTTGACGTCCACCGCGACCTTCTTCGACAGATCGCCAGCGGCGACGGCCTTGGTCACGTCGGCGATGTTGCGGACCTGGGCCGTCAGGTTGCCGGCCATGAAGTTCACCGAATCGGTCAGGTCCTTCCAGGTGCCGGCCACCCCCTTGACGTCGGCCTGGCCGCCGAGCCGGCCTTCGGTGCCCACCTCGCGCGCCACCCGGGTCACCTCGGACGCGAACGACCGCAGTTGGTCCACCATCGTGTTGACGGTGTTCTTCAGCTCCAGGATCTCCCCGCGGACGTCCACGGTGATCTTCTTGGACAGGTCGCCGTTGGCGACGGCGGTCGTCACCTCGGCGATGTTGCGCACCTGCCCTGTCAGGTTCCCGGCCATGCCGTTGACCGAGTCGGTCAGGTCCTTCCAGGTGCCGGCCACGCCCTTCACCTGGGCCTGGCCGCCGAGCTTTCCTTCCGTGCCCACCTCGCGGGCGACGCGCGTCACCTCGGCGGCGAAGCTGGACAGCTGGTCCACCATCGTGTTGATTACGTCCTTGATCTGGAGGATCTCGCCCCGCACATCGACGGTGATCTTCTGGGTCAGATCGCCCATCGCGATGGCGGTGGACACCTTGGACACGTCCCGCAACTGCACTGTCAGGTTGGCCGCCATGCTATTGACACTGTCGGTCAAGTCCTTCCACACCCCGGCGACACCCTTGACGTCGGCCTGGCCGCCGAGCTTTCCTTCCGTGCCCACCTCGCGGGCGACGCGCGTCACCTCGACGGCAAAGCTGGAGAGTTGGTCTACCATCGTGTTGACCGTGTTCTTCAGCTCCAGGATTTCGCCGCGCACGTCCACCGTCACCTTCTTGGATAGGTCGCCGGTAGCGACGGCGGTCGTCACCTCGGCGATGTTGCGCACCTGGGCCGTCAGGTTGCCGGCCATGAAGTTCACACTGTCCGTCAGGTTCGCCCAGACCCCGGCGACGCCCGGCACGTCGGCCTGGCCGCCGAGCTTCCCTTCCGTGCCCACCTCGCGGGCGACGCGCGTCACCTCGGCGGCGAAGCTGGACAGCTGGTCCACCATCGTGTTGACGGTGTTCTTCAGCTCCAGGATCTCCCCCTTTACGTTCACGGTGATCTTCCGCGACAGGTCGCCAGCGGCTACGGCCTTGGTCACGTCCGCGATATTCCGCACCTGACCGGTCAGGTTGCCGGCCATGAAGTTCACCGAGTCGGTCAGGTCCTTCCACACGCCGGCGACGCCCTTCACGTCGGCCTGGCCGCCGAGCCGCCCTTCGGTGCCGACCTCGCGGGCGACGCGCGTCACCTCGGAGGCGAAGCTGGAGAGCTGGTCTACCATCGTGTTGACCGTGTTCTTCAGCTCCAGGATTTCGCCTTTCACGTCCACGGTGATCTTGCGCGACAGGTCGCCGTTGGCGACGGCGGTCGTCACGGTGGCGATGTTGCGGACCTGCGCGGTCAGGTTGCCGGCCATGCCGTTGACCGAGTCGGTCAGGTCCTTCCAGGTGCCGGAGACGCCCTCGACGCGCGCCTGGCCGCCGAGCCGGCCCTCGGTGCCCACCTCGCGGGCCACCCGCGTCACCTCGGAGGCGAATGACCGCAGCTGGTCCACCATCGTGTTGGTGGTGTTCTTCAGCTCCAGGAACTCGCCCTTGACGTCCACGGTGATCTTCTTGGACAGGTCGCCGTTGGCGACGGCGGTCGTCACCTCGGCGATGTTGCGCACCTGGCCGGTCAGGTTGCCGGCCATGCTGTTCACGCTGTCGGTCAGGTCCTTCCAGGAGCCGGCGACTCCCTTGACGTCGGCCTGGCCGCCGAGCTTCCCTTCCGTCCCCACCTCGCGGGCCACCCGGATCACCTCGGAGGCGAACGAGCCGAGCTGGGCGACCATGGTGTTGATGGTCCGGGCGGTGCGCAGGAACTCGCCTTGCAGGGGACGGTCGTCGATCTCCAGGGCCATCGTCTTGGACAGGTCCCCCTGGGCGACGGCACCGATCACCCGGGCGGTCTCGATGGTCGGGTGGACCAGGTCGTCGATCAGGTCGTTGACCGACTCGAGCTTGTCCCGCCAGAGCCCGGTCACGTCCCCCAGAGAGAGCCGCTGGGCGAGCTTCCCCTCCTTGCCGACGACCCGGCTGAGACGAGCGAGTTCGTCGGCCAGCCGCTCGTTGAGTTCGACGACCTCGTTGAAGGCGTCGGCCACCTTGCCGGCGACACCGGTCCAGTCGGGCGGCAGACGGGCGCCGGAGCGGCCCTGCCGGAGGGCGGTCAGGGCGGCGAGCAGGGCGACCATTTCGCTGCCGGTCGCGGGCGGCTCGTGGACGACGGCCATGGGTCAGCTCCGGGGCGCGGGGCGGGGGGACGAATCGAGGGTATCTGATCCTAGTCAGCAGCCCGTCCCTCTGCCAAGCCGGCGCGAAGGAAGGCATAAAAGTTGCCTGGGAGCGCGGCCGATCCCCTCGTTCCCACGCTCCGCGTGGGAACGCACGGGGGCGACGCTCCGCGTCGCGCGTCGCACGCCGGGGACGCTTACCGATCATCCCGGAAGCACCCCGCGCAGTTCAGGGGGTAGGACGCGGAGCGTCCGAAGAACGTTCCCACGCAGAGCGTGGGAACGAGGAGGGGCCGCGTTCCCAAATGCTGGCGTCCGGTCGGGCCGCGGCTTATCATCTCCCTCGCGGCCCTCGTGCCACCTCTTCCCCCCTCAAGGATGCACGCCATGCGGTGCCTCGTCCTCCTGCTGCTCGCCGCGGTCCCGGCGGCGGCCGCCGGCCCCGACCCGACCGACACCCGGCTATTGACCATGCCGGCCGTTGGCCCGAAGGCTATTGCCTTCGTCTACGCCGAGGACCTGTGGGTCGCCGACCTCGACGGCAAAGACCCCCGGCGACTTACCACCGACATCGGCGTCGAGTCGCACCCGGTCTTCTCCCCCGACGGCCAGACGATCGCCTTCGGCGCCCAGTACGAGGGGAACACCGACGTCTACACCATCCCGGCCCGCGGCGGGTCGCCAACGCGCCTCACCTGGCACCCCGGCGCCGACACCCCTCGCGGGTTCACCCCGGACGGGACGAAGGTCCTCTTCTCCTCCCCCCGCACCGTCTACAGCACCCGCCACCAACAGCTGTTTACCGTGCCGCTGAAGGGCGGGATGCCGGACCGGCTGCCGATCCCGTGGGGGTTCGAGGCGACCTACTCGCCCGACGGCGAATACATCGCCTATACCCCGGTCCGCGACGTGACCGCCCAGTGGAAGCACTACCGCGGCGGCTCCCACGGCCGCATCTGGGTCTACCGCGTCAAGGACCACCAGGTCACGGAACTCCCGCAGCCGATGGGGTGCTGCAACGACCTCGACCCGCAGTGGGTCGGCGACACCATCTACTTCCGGTCCGACCGGGCCGGCGAGTACAACGTCTTCGCCTACGACCCCGGCAGCAAGGAGCTCAGGCAACTCTCGCAGTTCACCGACTTCCCGGTGATCGACCTGAGCGCCGGCGGCGGCAAGGTGATCTTCGAGCAGGCCGGCTACCTGCACCTGCTGACCCCCGGCGAGTCGCAGCCGCGACGGCTCACGATCGGCCTCGCCACCGACGCCCCGGAGGCCCGGCCGCGGTACGCCAAGGGCACTAAGTACGTCCGCGGGGCCAGCGTCTCGCCGAGCGGGGCGCGGGTGGCGGTCGAGTTCCGCGGCGAGATCGTCACCGTCCCGGCCGAGAAGGGCGACCCGCGCAACCTGACCCGCAGCCCCGGCGTCCACGACCGCGACCCGGCGTGGTCCCCGGACGGCAAGACCATCGCCTACTTCTCCGACGAGGGCGGCGAGTACCAGCTCGTGCTGGAGCCGCAGACCGGCAAGGGCGAGGCCCGCAAGGTCAAGCTCGACGGGGCCGGGTTCTACTCGGACCCGGTCTGGTCCCGAGACTCGAAGACGATCGCCTACCGCGACAACTCGGATACGCTCTACGCCCTGGACGTGGCGTCGGGCAAGTCGTCGAAGATCGTCGAGCCGAGGTACGGCCGGCCACACAACCTGCACCTGTCGAGCTGGTCGCCGGACTCGAAGTGGCTGGCCTACGCGGTGGACACGCCGGCGCAGATCGCGCGGGTGTCCGTCTACTCGGTGGAAGCCGGCAAGTCGTTCCCGATCACCGACGGACTGAGCGAGGCGGTCGAGCCGGCGTTCGACGCCACCGGGAAGTACCTGTACTTCCTCGGGTCCAACGACACCGGGATGAGCAAGCACGGGTTCAGCCAGTCGTCCGGCGACACCCGCAGCCCGCGGTGGTCGCTGAACCTGGTCGTGCTTTCCAAAGACGACCCGTCGCCGTTCCTCAAGGAGAGCGACGAGGAGAAGGGGCCGGAGGCGAAGAAGGCCCCCGAGCCGCGGATCGCCGGCGGCGATGGCGACGACGAGCCGAAGCGGGACGAGCGCCGGCCACGGGGCGGGCGCAAGGGCGAGAAGGAGAGGCCGTTCAAGATCGACCTGGAGGGGATCGGCCAGCGCATCCTGGCGTTCCCGCTGCCGTCGGGGGGCTACAGCGGATTGCAGGCCGGGTCGGCGGGGCAGGTGTTCTACCTCGCCCGGTCGGAGGGCGGCGAGGGGCGCGGCGGCCGCAGGGGCGGGCCGCGCGGTGGGGCGCTGCACCGCTACGACCTGGAGCGCCGGCGCGACACCGTTGTGCAGCCGGCCGCCACCGCCTACCAGCTGACGCCGGACGGCCGCAAGCTGCTCTACTCGACCGGCGGCGGCAACTGGTTCGTCGGCTCGACGACCGGCGGCGGCGGCCCGGCCCCGTCGCCCGTCGCGACGGGCGGCGGGCGCGGGCGCCGGTTCGGCGGCGCCCCGAGCGCGGCCCCGTCGTCGGCCGTCGGCGGCGATCACAAGCTCAACCTGGACGCCATCGAGGTCCGGGTCGAGCCGCGGGCCGAGTGGCAACAAATCTTCGACGAGGCGTGGCGGATCAACCGCGACTTCTTCTACGACCCGAACATGCACGGCGCCGACTGGCCGGCCGTCAAGGCGAAGTACGAAGTCTTCTTGCCGCACGTCACGAACGGCGGCGACCTGTACCGGGTGATCGGCTGGATGCTCTCGGAGTTGGCGGTCGGCCACAGCCGGTACAGGCCCGGCGAGCGGGTCCGCGAGCGCAAGACCGTCCCCGGCGGGCTGCTCGGCGCGGACTACGAGGTGGCGGACGGCCGCTATCGGTTCAAGAAGATCTACGGCGGGCTGAACTGGACGCCGGCCCTGCGGTCGCCGCTGACCGCCCCGGGTGTCAACGTGAAGGAGGGCGAGTACCTGCTGGCCGTGCAGGGCAAGGACTTGGCGCCGCCGGCCAACCTTTACTCGCTCTTCGAGAACACGGCCGGCAAGCTGATCGAGATCACCGTCGGCCCGACCCCGGACGGCAAGGGCAGCCGCACGGTGACGGTCGAGCCGATCGAGAGCGAACTGTCGCTGCGGAACATGGACTGGGTGGAGGGCAACCGCCGCCAGGTGGCGGCGGCGACTGACGGCAAGGTGGGGTACGTCTACGTCCCGGACACGGCGGGTCAGGGCTTGGCGTACTTCAAGCGCTACTTCTTCCCGCAGGTGGACAAGGACGCCTTAATCATCGACGAGCGGTTCAACAGCGGCGGGCAGATCGCGGACTACTACATCGACCTGCTGCGGCGGCCGTTCGCCAGCTACTGGGCGCCGCGGCACGGAGCGGAGTGGCGGTCGCCGAGCGCCGCGGTGTTCGGCCCGAAGGTGATGCTCATCGACGAGGGAGCCGGGTCCGGCGGCGACATGCTGCCGTGGATGTTCCGCAAGTTCAAGGTCGGGCCGCTGGTCGGCCAGCGGACCTGGGGCGGGCTGGTCGGGATCGGCGGCACCCCCGAGTTGATGGACGGCGGCAGCGTGACGGCCCCGAGCTTCGCCATCTGGACGCCGGAGGACGGGTTCACGGTGGAGAACGAGGGGGTGTCGCCGGACTACGACGTGACGATGTGGCCAGCGGACGTGATCGCCGGCAAGGACCCGCAGCTGGAGAAGGCGATCGCGCTGGCGCTGGCGGCGCTCAAGAAGTATCCACCGAAGGAGGACAAGCGCCCCGCCTACCCGAAGCGGGCCGGGAAGTAGGTTGAGCAGTTCCATTCCGGGATAGGCCGACCAGCTTGGTCGGCCTATCCCGGGGTTCCTCGGCGAGCGGGCGCCGGCTAATGCTATTGGTCTGGAGCCTCGGTCGATTGTTACCGCATCTGAACCGGGATAGGCCGACCGCCGCCTCTAGAGCGCTTTTCGGGATGGTGTAGCGGGAGTTCAGCGTAGTAGGCACACTCCGTGTGCCGTCTGGCCTGCGACGGCACACGGAGTGTGCCTACTACACTGCCGCTACACCGACGTGAAACGCGCTATAGAGTCAGCACGACGGACGATCCTTCCCCGATCGCACCGTGCGGAGCCAGTCATGCGGTGACTCCGCCTTGCGGATGGATGCAACCCGGCGAGCGGGGGGTGTCAGCCCCCCGAGGGCGACTCCACTCGGGGGGCGGACGCCCCCCGCTCGCCGAGTTGCATCCCGGTCATCGGCCGGAACACCTCGATGCCGATGAGGTCCAGTCCTGGCGTGGGGCAACCCGGCTCGACCCACGCTGTCCGCACCCGGTCAGCGATCCAAAACGACGTGGTCGATTCCCCCGGCACCAGCCAGGGATAAACCGTCGAACTCTTGACGGCACCACCGTCGGCCGGCACCCACTTCAGGGTGAACTGCTGCCAGTACCGCGAGTCGTCGCACCGGAACCGCAGCCGGACCGCGGCCACGGGTCGGTCGCCGTCAACGGGTAGGACCAGCCTCGGCGGCGTCGGCTCCGTCACCATGTCCCACGCCGGGATGCGGGTGCCGGTCGGCAGCGTCACCACCTCGCGCGAAAGCGACGGCCCCTCGGCGATCTCCCGCAGCGGTCCGAACCCGTGCGCGTGCAAGAGCCGGAACCCGTCCCGACACGCCGGCACCGGGAACAGGACGTGCCGGTCGGCCACGAACTCGACCGGCACCCCGGCCCGGATGTCGGCTGCCATCGCGTTGTACCGCACCCGGTACGCGCCGGCGTGTTTCTTCGCAATCCACCAATCTCCGCGGTACATCGGGGCCGCCAGGAGCAGCAGCAGAACGAGCGACACGGGGACGCCGACCCACGCCGGGAGCCTGACGTAACGGGCCGCGGCCAAGAACGGGACGCAAAGCCCGAGACACGAAATGCAGGCGTACCGGGAGGCGAACCCCGACGGCCGGCCGTGGCCGACCGCCAGCGCTACGAGCCACACCGACAGGAGGA
>DASSAT010000128.1:0-16107 GCA_035699305.1 Fimbriiglobus sp.
GCCTCGAAGACTCGACCCACCCTACACGATCGGTTAGCGCGCCGCGACGATCACTGCCAGGGCCGCGGCCAGGACCAGCGGCACCAACACCGCCAATACCAACGCCAATCTCCGCCGGCGCGGCGCGGCCGTCCCGGCCGCGTCGAGGACCAGCCCGGCCCACGGCGACAGGTCGGCCAGCGAGCCGGACTCGCTCGCCAGCGTCGAACCCATCTCCGACTCGTCCATCGTCAGGAACGGCGGCGGCGTCGCTGCCAGCGCGTCCCGGTCGCCCGGCCGGTAGCCCTCGCCCCAGGAGACCGTCCCCGAATACTCGCCGAACGGGTCGAGCCGGGCGGCCACATCGCCGGCCGACTCGGGCCGACCGGCCGCGTCCTTCGCTAACAGCTCCCGCACCAGCGCGGCGACCGGCATCGGCACACCTGGCCGCAGTACCTCGACCGGCACCGGGTCGGTGGATCGGTGGTGGCGGAGCGTGTCCTCGGCCGCCAGCGCCGGGAACGGCGTCCGACCGGTCAGCAGGTAGTACAGCACTCCGCCCAGCGCGTACAGGTCGGACCGCGGCGACGGGACGGCGGCCGGGTCGAACAGTTCCGGGGCGAGGTAGTCGGTGCCACCCGCAAGGCCCGGCCCGAAGCCCGCCACCTTGACCGCCGACCGGCCGACCCGCAGACACCCGGGCGTCAGCGCCCCGTGGCAGACGCCCTTCTCGTGCGCGTGCTGCAAGCCCAGCGCCGCCTGGCGAACGACCTCGCACGCCCGATGCACCGCCAGCGGCCCGGACCGCCGCACCGCCGCCTCCGCCCCCTCGCCCTCGACGTGCTCGAGCACCAGGACGAACCGCCCGCCGTACTCGTCGGCGTCGAGCACCGTCAGCACGTTCGGGTGCGCCAGCTGGGCCGCCGACCGCGACTCGGCCCGCAGCGCCGCTAGGTCGCGGCCGCGGTCGGCCGACAGGACTTTCACCGCCACCGGCCGGCCCATCGCCCGGTGCAGCGCCTGGTACACCTGCCCGTCCGGCTCGCGGGCGATCTGGTCGAGGATCACATACGGCCCCAGGACGAACCCCCCGGTCCGCCCGGCCAATAGCCGCTCGGCCTGGAACAGGGTCAGCACCCCGGCGGCGACGAGAGCCACGGCGGCGGCGCGACCGGTCTGCGCGTCCGCGGGCAGCCCGGCGACCGTGCTTCGGAATTGCTCGTCGCTCAACAGGCCGGACGCCCGGACCGCGGCCAGGAACCCTGCTCGGGGCGACGACGGTTTACTACTCGGGGCGATCATGCCGACATCCGTGGGGGCCAGTCCGCAGAGCGCCTCGACCTTCCGACGAGGCGGCCCCACAAATCTAGATCAGAGGGACCGGTCAGTCCCGTGAAGTTTCCGAGGGGGTCACTCCAACCCGTGCGCGGGAAGTGTTCGGAAACGTCAACGTGGTCACGCCCGGGTAACAACCTCGTCCGGAAGTCAAAACCGACGATCCCACGATTCCCCGCCCGGTCGTGGTGTAGGCGGCCCGCCTGCACGAAGGGTCAGTGCAGGCGGGCCGCCTGCACCACGACCGACCCACTCCCCTTGACCGCCGGCCGGGTGCGGCTGTAAGGTTCTCCTTCACCGCGAGGTTCACCGCCGGCATGGATCGCCGGCCCGCCGCGGCCACTCACCGCACCGTTCACTGCCCAGGGAGGGGCGGCTGAATGGGCCGACCGTCGCCCTCGTTCTGGCATCGCCGCCGGGTGTTCGTCACCGGCTGCACCGGGTTCCTCGGGGCCTGGGTCGTCCGCGAACTGCTCGCCCGCGGGGCCGTCGTCGTCGGCCTGGTCCGCGACCGGATGCGGCCGTCGGACCTGTTCGACGACCGCCTGTTCGAGCGCATCGCCGTCGTCCGCGGCCGGATCGAGGACCGCTGGCGGCTGGAGTCCGCGCTGGCCGTCCACGGCATCGAGACCGTCTTTCACCTCGCCGTCCCGGCCGTCGTTCTGGCGAACTCGACCGACCCGACCCACCACCTGGCCGCGCGTTGGGCGCGGACGCTCCTGACCGCCGTCAAGCGATCATCCCCGACGGCCGAGGTCGTGATCCCGGTCCCGGCCGGCGACGCCACGGGCCGCGCCGAGGTGGCCGCCGCGTTCGCGCGCCGCACCGGGGCCGCGGTCGGCGTAGCGCTGCTGCCGCGGCTCTTCGGCGGCGGTGACCGGAGGTGGTCGCGGCTGGTGCCGTGGACCGTGAGGGCAGTCCTCACCGGCCGGCCGGTCGAGCCGCCGCGAAGTTACGAGTTGGCCGAGTCCTACCTGTACGTCCGCGACGCGGCCCGGGCGTGCCTGGGGCTGGCCGAGGCGCTCGCCGGCGACCCCGAGGCGTGGGCCGGGCGGGCGGCGCCGGTCCCCGCCACCGCGACCGGGGCCGACCTGTTCGAGGTGCTGACCGCGCCTTATCTCCCTTCCCCCTTTGCGGGAGAAGGGTCGGGGGCGAGGGATCAGTGCCCCGTCCCGCTGCTCGATGCTGTTGCCGAGACCGCTCGCTGGTATCGCCGGTCCTTCCACACCCCCGCCGCGGCGGAGGCGGTCGTCCCCGCCCGCTTCGCGGCGTGAACCGATAAATTCTGGGAGTTGCAGTAATGCGTTGCCTCGTCCTCGGCGCCACCGGACAGATCGGGTCGCAGCTCGTCGCGTCCTGCATAGACCGCGGGCTGGCGCACCTGGGCACCTACTACCGCTGGCCGCAGCCGGAGTACGCGCCGCTCGATATCCGCGACGCCGACGCCGTGGAAGAGTTGATCGCCGACTACCAGCCGGACGCGATCTTCCACGCGGCCGGGCTGACCTGCGGCGGGTACGCCGAGGCGTTCCCCGACGAGTGCCGACAGATCACGGTCGGGGGGACGGAACTGGTGGCCGACGCGGTCCGCCGTCACGGCGGGACGCTGGTGCAGTTCTCGTCCGATGAGGTGTTCGGCGAGTGCCCGAGCGCCCGGCGGGAGGACGACCCGCTTTCGCCGGTCGGCGTGCTGGCCCGCTGTCACGCGGAGGCCGAGGCGGTCGTGCGCGACGCCCTCCCCGACCGGCACCTGATCGTCCGCACCGGCTGGGTGTACGGCCCCGAGGAGCGCGGCCGCAACCGCGGCTGTCGGCTGGCGAAGTCCCTGGCGGCGGGCCGGCCGACCGACGCGGCGACCGACCGGCACGGTCAGCCGACCTACGGCCCGGACCTGGCGGAAGTGGCGGTCGAGCTGGCCCGGCTCGGGCAGACGGGCACGGTGCATGTCGTCGGCCCGGACCGGCACACCGAGTTCACCTTCGCCCGGCTGGCGGCGCACGTGCTCGGCCATGACGTGGACCTGATCCGCGGCGTCCCGGCCGCCGAGTTCGCCGACGACCCGCGGCCGTCGCGGGTGTGGCTGGACCGGTTGAAGCTGCGGACGGTCCTTGGCCCACGTGCGGTGCGAGGGGCTGCGGAGGGGCTGCGGGCGCTACGGGCGGAGATGTTCCCGGCGATGGCGCGGACCGCGCGGGCAGCTTAACAACGATTTAGTCAGTCTCGATCGGACCAGTCGCGCGGCAGTTGCCGGTCATGGGGAACGGCCACCACCCGCACCCGGTCGCCGGCCACTCGGTACACCAGCGCGTATGGGTATCGCCGGAGCGGGCAGTGTCGGTGCCGGTCGTCTCGTAGTGGGAAGGCTTCCGGGAAGTCTCGGACCGCTTCAATCGCCTTTTCCACCGCGGTCTCGAACCCGGCCGCGGCCTTTGGGCTTCGAGCCAGATACCAGGCCAGCGCGGCTTCGTAATCGGCTTCGGCGGCGGGGTGGAGGGACACCTCAGCCATCGGCCCGCCCTTCGACCCGCTCCCGCACCCGCCGCTTGACCTCCGGCCACGGGGACAAGGCGACCTCGCCGGCATCGATCTGGGCCGACCGCTTGTGGAGTTCGTCCACCCATGCGTCGCCGACTGGCTCGGGTGGGGGCGGATCGGACGCGGCCAGCAAGGCCCCGGCCAACTCCAGCCGCTCCGATTCGGATAGTGCCAGGGCGGACGCCAAGAGTTGCTCGGTGGCCGGGCTCATCCGAAGACCTCCAGCGGGCCAGGACGACTGGATTATACCCGAGGGCCGTCGCGGGGCGGCCTGACCACAAGCTCGACGAGCCGTGCGAATGCGGCGCTCGCTTCGAGTACGCCCGGTGAGACTCGAACTCACAACCGGCAGCTTAGAAGGCTGCTGCTCTATCCAGTTGAGCTACGGGCGCGTCCGCGTGATTGTTCCACGGCCCCGGGCGCCGCACAAGTCGGGCTTAACCCGCCAGCCGGCCGCGGGCCAACACCGTGTAGACTGGCCCCTCCCGCCGCATGTCGCTGGCGAACAATACCACCTCGCCGACCGTCGTCCGGCCGCCGGACCAGCCGGACTGCTTCGCCAGGGCCGGCGCCAGCGCTTGGCCGTCCGCCTCCGACTTCACCCGGCCCAGCGTCAGGTGCGGCGTGTACGGCCGGTCCTCCCGGCGGTAGGCGCCGAGTTCCAGGAGCGGCCCCTCCAGTAGCCCGTGCAGCCGGACCAGCTCGGCGGCCCCGTCGGCGAGGCCGGCCCACACGATCTTCGGCCGGCGCAGGTTCGGGAACGCCCCCACCCCCTGGACACTCAACGCGAACGGAGGTTCGCCGGCTGCCGTATCGGCCATCGCCCGGGAGACGGCGTGCAACTCGCGGTCGTCCACCTCGCCGAGGAACAACAGAGTGACGTGCAGGTTCGCCGCCGGCACCCAGTTCACGTCCGCCCCGGTCCGGGCCAGCGCCTGCTGCAACACCGCCGCGCTCCGGCGGACCTCGTCGCTGACGGCCACCCCGATGAACGTCCGCGTGCGGCCCATCAAAACACCCCCCACCCTAACCCTCCCCCCTTGGGGGGGAGGGGATAAGAGGCTTACGCCGCCTTGAGCGCCTCGTCCCAGAACTCGCGGGTGCCGTGGTGAAGCCGCGCCCCGTACTGGGTGATGACCTTCATCGCCAGGAAGTTCGCCGCCCGCGCCGCCTTCACCGGATCGACCCCGTGCGTCACCCCGTACAGGAACGCCCCGGCGAACATGTCCCCGGCCCCGGTCAGGTCCGTCGGCTCGCACGCGAACGCCGGCACGTGCGCCTCCGCCCCGCCGAACCGGACGTAAGCCCCGTGCGGGCCGTCCGTGACCACCGCGTTCGGCACCACGCCCTTGAGCTTGCCGAACGCCTCGGCCGCGTTCGTGGCCTTCGCCACGGCGCACGCCTCGCTGGCGTTGCAGAATAAGAGGTCCGCCTGCTTGAGTGCCTCGAAGAAGGGGCCGCCGAACACTTCGACCACGAACGCCTCGGAGCAGGTGATCGCCACCTTCACGCCGTTCGCCTTCGCCACCTCGACTGCCCGGCGGATCGCCCCCTGGCCGGTGTCCGGGTTGGCGAAGACGTACCCCTCGACGAAGAGCCACTCGGAGTTCTTCACCCGTTGCTCGTCCACGTGCCGTGCGGACAGGTGACTCGACACCGCCAGGCACGTCCGCATCGTCCGCTCGGCGTCCGGGGTGATGATCGACAGACAGGTGCCGGTCGTCTCGCCGACCACCGCCGGGGTGCCGATTTCGATCCCCAGGTGCTCGAACTCGCGCTGGTAGAACAGGCCGTAGCGGTCGTCGCCGACGCAGCCGACGAACGCGCCCTTGCCGCCGAGCTGCGACAGCGCGATGACCGAGTTGGCTACCGACCCGCCGCTGGCCAGCCGGGGTTCGCGGGCGTGGAACCGGTCGAGCAGGTCCGTCTGCTCGCCCCGCTCCACCAGCCGCATCGTCCCCTTCTCCAGCCCCAGCCCGGCGAACTCGGCGTCGGTCAGCTCCAGCAGGATGTCCACCAGCGAGTTGCCGAGGCCGCAGACGTGAAATGGTTTGCTCATGGGCATCCTCAACGGGAAAAGCCCACCCGCGTGGGTGGGCTTTCGGAATCGAAACTGTGGTGTCAGATCGCCCCGTTGCTGCCGGCGTGGCCGGCCACCGCGGTCGGGGCCGCGGACCCGTTCTCGGTCGGCCGCGTGATCGGCCGGCACTCGACCAGGGTCACGACCTCCCCCTCCTGCACGACCTTGCCGTCCTGGTTCTCGATCGACTTGAACCAGACCACCTCGCCCCGCCGACCGCGGCCACGGATCGTCTTCTGGTTCACCCGGGTCTTGACCGAGATGGTGTCGCCGACGAAGACCGGGTTGAGGAACCGCCAGTTCTGCACGGCCAACAGCGCCACCGTGCGGACCGGCGGGACCATCACCCCCAGCCCGCTGGCGATCGAGAAGACCCCGAACCCGTGGGCGATCGGCCGGCGGAACGGGGTGGTGGCGGCGTAGGCGTGGTTGACGTGCATCGGGTTGTAGTCGCCGCTGAACCCGGCGAACGTCACGATGTCCGTCTCGGTGACGGTCCGGCCTGGGGAGTCCCACTCCTGGCCGATCTCCAGGTCATCGAAGTACAGGTGAAACGAGCTAAAGCCCATGTCGTCCTCGGGGGGCGGGGGCGGCTGATCGGTCGTCGGGCGGGGGAGGTCAGCCCTTGAGAGTATAGGGGCACGCCGGCCCCAGCAAGCGGGAATCCCGTCACAGTCTGGGCAGTTCAGGGGGTTGGGGCCGGCATCAACGGCACCGGCCGGCGCTCGGGGGTCGTCGGGTCGATCGCCACGTACACCACCTCCGCGGCGGTCACGGGGATCTCCTCCGGCCCGCGCTCGGCGACCACGTCCACGTGCATGGTGATCGACGTGCGGCCCCACCGGGTCACGGTGGTCTGGAACCGCACCACGTCCCCGACCAGGACCGGCTTCTTGAACTCGACCCGGTTGATCGCCACCGTCACCAGCATCGCGGCGCTGTTGCCGCCCCGCAACTGGACTTCCCGGCGGGCGGCGATCGCCCCGGCCATGTCGATGTAGCTGAGGATGGCGCCGCCGAAGATGGTGCCGTGCGGGTTGGTGTCCCGCGGCATCATCACCACCTGGATCGCGGTGTACGGGTCGGACATGTCGTCCTCCGACCGGAGCGGTACGCCAAGTCTAGGAGTACCGAGGAACAGTGGTACCGTCGAGGGCCCTTCTGGCAGACGACGTTCGTGAGGTGGTGACGCCACCATAATCAGTGCAAAAAAAATGAAAATGTTCTTGCCCCCGCCGCGTGGCCATGATTAGCATCTTTTCATTTCTACCGCCGTTGTCCTCAAGAACTCGCTGGCGGGCGGACATCGGGGTGACATCCAGCTCAACGAGGAGAAGTCATGGGACGTTCGTTCCTGTTGGCGGGGATGTTTCTCATGGCGGTTCTGAGTGGCCGGGCAGCCTCAGACGAGCCACCACCGCCGCCTCCCCCGCCAGGGGGAGGAGCCAACGCGACCGCTTCGACAAAGATCGTCGTTGCGGCGATCAACCCAACGCCGGGCATGGTCAAAGTCGAGTCCGCGTGGGCCGACTGTACCGGCGCCGCCAAGGTGACCGTCTGGCTGTACTACGTGACGGTCGTAAACAATAAGGAGGTGCTTAATCTCATCAGCTCTTCAGATACGACGGGAGTCAACGCCTCGGGAAGCACGAGCAGTACTCACACCGGGTTGACAAAGGGAAAGACGGTGCGGTCGTACATCGATGTCTACGACATAGCCGGTAACCTAATCAAAGGTGCGAAATCGGCCGATGGTACGGTGCCTTGACCTGGATCACAATCACCGTGGCCAAGCTGTGAAATACAAGGAAGTTCCCATGAGAAGCCCAGGTAAGCGGGTCGGATTCTCGCTGGTGGAATTGCTTGTCGTGATGGCAATCCTTGTTGTCCTCCTGGGCCTCCTTCTGCCCGCAGTGCAAAAGGTGCGACTCGCTGCCCAGCGATCGGACAGCCTAAACCGGTTTAAGCAGATTGGACTTGCCGTCCAGAATTACGCGTCCGCCCATCAGGAACTTCTGCCGACAATTGACGGGGCGCCGCCGAATGTGGGGGCGTCCCACCTCGATGCCCTCCGTCCGTACATCGAAGGCAACCTGATAATCCAATCCCGACCGCTGGAAGCATGGCCGGACCGCCAAGTAGCATATGTACCGATGTACATACATATGGGAGACATTAGCGTTTGGTCCGTGCCGAGCGGAGTTGGAGATTGCAGTGTAGCCGTTAATGCGATGGCATTCCGGCAGAAGGCAAATCTGAGGGCATCGATCAGTGACGGACTGTCCAACACCGTCTCGCACACTGAACATTACGCGAATTGCGGACGAACTGGATTCTCCTGGTCATTGTTGAGGTCGTCGTGTTTCGAAGCCAGCGGCAAGCAGATTCCTTGCGTGGCTCCTTCCGCCCACCGGGCCACATTCGCTGACTCGATTTATGACGATGTCGTGCCCAAGTTGGTGAGAGGGTCCATCTCGCAGGCGTCCGTACCGGGCGTCACCTTTCAACTGACTCCTACTGTGGCGGGCTGTAACTACCGGATGCCACAGGCGTCGTACCCTTCGGGGCTGATTACCCTCATGTTTGACGGCCACGTCCGCACATTTTCCCCATCTGCTTCCGAACAGGTCTTTTGGTCGTCTGTCACGTCGAGCGGTGGCGAGGTTATCCCCGAGTAACTGCGCCGCATGAGGGGCCGGGTGTGCGGCCCCGTCGTCGTTCCTCTCATCCGCGGTTCCGTGTGGCCCCGCCGTCGGGCGGCGACTATCGTGAACCGTTGGCGGGAGTCAGCCCCGGACCGGACGTTACTGCCCCCGTAACTTGCGCCTCCCGCCCCGCTCGGAAAGGACCTCCCATGATCCGCCTCGTCGCCGCAGTCGTGCTGCCGGCCCTGCTTCTGGCGGCGGCAGCGGCCGACACGCCGCCCGCCGGGCGGTGGAAGTTCCGCCTCGACGAGCAGGGCGGGACCGTCACCTTCCTGTTCAACTTCGCCCAGTCCGACGGCAAGTGGGTCGGCGACTTCCTCTCCGCCAGCGCCAAGCTCAAGCAGGAGCCAAAGTTCACCGCTGTCCAGATCAACGGCGATCACCTCAAGTTCGCCCTCGCGTTCGGCGACCAGGAGTTCCTGTCGTTCGACGGGGTGGTCGCCAAGGACGGCAAGAAGATCACCGGCTCCGTCTCGCAGTTCGGCGGCCCGCTGCGGGTCACGGAGCTGACCCCGTCGAAGCTCAAGTCGCTCGACGACCCGATCGAGCTGGCCCGGGAGGACCTGGCCCAGATGGAGGCCGGGCCGGAGTTGTTCACCGCCGGGTACGCGGTGCTCGGCCAGGCGGCCGCGAAGAAATTGCCGGCCGAGGAGGTCCGCGGGATCGTGGACCGGCTGGTCAAGGCGTCCGCCGGGTACGGCCCGCGCTGGGAGCGGTCGGTCGCGCTGCGGCTGGCAACCACCCTGGCGGGGCAGGAGGGGTACGCGGCCGTCGCCCTGGACCAGGCCCGGCGAGCGGAGCGGATGCTCGGCGACAGCAGCCCGGCGACCCTCCAGATGGAAGTGTTCGGCACCCTCGCCCGGGTCGCCGAGAAGGCCGGCAAGGCCGACGAGGCCAAGAAGTACGCCGCGATGGTGCAGAAGTTGGAAGCCCGCGATCACGCCGAGTTTACCAAGACCGCGCTGGGGTTCACCCCGGAGCCGTACAAGGGCCGCAAGGGCAAGAGCGACCGGGCGGTGCTCGTCGAGGTGTTCACCGGCGCCGAGTGCGCCCCGTGCGCCGCCGTGGACCTGGCCGCCCAGGGGCTGTTGCGGGCGTTCCAACCGACCGAGGTGATCGTGCTGGAGTATCACTTGCCGGTATCCGGCCCCGACCCGCTGATGAGCCGGGACGGGCTGGATCGCTTCGAGTCCTACGGGCTACGCGCGGCCCCGTCGGTGCGGATCAACGGCAAGGCCGGCCCGCCGGTCCCCGGCTCGGCTACGGAGGCTGAGGGGAAGTACAAGGAGCTGCGCAAGCTCATCGAGGAGCAGTTGGAGTCGGCCGCCCCGGTCAAGCTGGCGGTGACGACGACGCCCGGCGAGAAGGGGACCACCGTCAAGGCGACGGTGAGCGACCTGGAGATGCCCGGCGAGCGGACGGTGCTGCGCTTCGTGCTGATCGAGCCGCGGGTGCGGTTCGCTGGCCAGAGCGGGGTGCGCTACCACGCCAACGTGGTCCGGGCGATGCCCGGCGGGGTGAAGGGGTTCCCGCTGACCAAGAAGTCGCAGGAGCAGACGGTGACGATCGACAAGGCCGAGGTCCGAGCGAAGCTGGAGAAGTTCCTCGACGAGTTCGCCAAGCAGGAGGGGGAGTTCCCGAAGGCGGAGCGGCCGCTGGCGCTGGATAACCTGAAGCTGGTGGCGCTGGTCCAGAACGACGCGACCGGCGAGGTACTCCAGGCGGTCCAGGTAGACCTGAAGTAGGGGCCGCCCTCCGTGGCGGCCCGCCCCTCACGTCTCTCGTTCCCAAGCTCTGCTTGGGAACGCAGTCCGCCAAGCTCTGCTTGGCGGGCGAACGCAGGGAGGGCGCTTTCGAGAAGAGCGGGGGCTTACCACCCGCCTCACCCGCGAAGCGGAGCTTCGCGAACGGCGTTCCCAAGCAGAGCTTGGGAACGAGAAGGAAGCGAGACTTCGAGCGCCGACCCAACGGCCGAGGCTTGACATCTACCGTTCTGAACGTATGGACACTATAGAATGGTGGGATGGATCGGACGCCCGTTCGGGGATCAGATTGCCAGATTGCCACTCCCAAAAGTGGCAATCTGGCTGCTTGGTCTCGCCAGTTTAAGGTGGCATCGAAGTCAGATGGACAGATTGCCCGTCGAAAAGTGACCGTCTGGGTATCCGGTGGTGGGTCGGCGCTCCAAGACTCGCTTGACCCACCCTACGAAGAATGGTAATTCCCCGGCCCAACCGGGGGTCGAGTCACGTGGGGGGAACCCGTCCGATGCGGACGTGGGGGCGCTGGGCGCTTGGCGTAGTGGTGGCTGCGGTCGTAACCGCGGTCCCGCTGGCGTACTACCGCGCCACCTACGACCACGCCAAGCGGCTGCGCGTCGTCGCCCCCGGTAAGCTGTACCGGTGCGGCCAGCTCAACGCCGGCGGGTTCGCCGAGGCGTTCGACCGGTTCGGCATCAAGACCGTCGTCAACCTCCAGGAGGAGAGCCGCGACCCGCTGCTGCCCGAGCATTGGCAGGGTAAGCCGGCGGTCCGCGAGAGCGAGGTGTGCAAGGCCCACGGCGTCCGCTACGTCGTGCTCGACGGCGGCGTCCTCGAATACCCCGGCCAGGACCCCGGCAGCCGGCCGAAGGTGATCGACGACTTCTTGGCCGTCATGGACGACCCGGCCAACCATCCGGTCCTGATCCACTGCAAGGCCGGGCTGCACCGCACCGGGCTGCTCACGGCGATCTACCGCATGGAGTACGAGGGCCGCACCGCCGCCCAGGCCGTCGAGGAACTGCGGGCCAACGGGTTCGGCACCTTCGCCGCCACCGACGGCAACGCCTACCTGGACCGGTTCATCCTCCGGTTCGAGCGGGGGGTCCGCCGATGACCACCCTCGATCGGATGTTCGTCGGCAGCTTCCTACGGTCGTACCTGATCGTCCTGGTCAGCCTGCTGAGCCTGTACGTCATCGTCGATCTGTTCACCAACCTCGACGACTTCAGCAAAGGGGCGACGTTCGCCGACAACCTGCGGCACATCAGCTGGTACTACGCCACCAGGGTGTCGCAAATCTTCGACCGGCTCTGCGAGGCGATCACCCTGCTCGGGGCGATGTTCACCGTCGCCTGGATGCAGCGAAACAACGAACTGCTTCCCCAACTTTCGGCCGGCGTCTCGACAAGACGGGTGATCCGCCCAGTGCTCGCCGGGGCGGCCCTGACGCTGGCCCTCGGGCCGCTCAACCAGGAACTGGTGATCCCGCGGATCGCCGAGGAGCTGACCGCCGAGCGGGACGACTTCGAGGGTCTAAAGAAGACGCCGGTGAAGGGCGCCTACGAGCCGAACGGGGTCCACCTGGAGGGGCAGGCGGCCGTCCGCGCCGACCGGATGATCCGCTACCTGTGGGTGACGTTCCCGCAGGGGCGGACCGGGATGGTCCACCTGACCGCCGAGGAGGCAGTGTACGTCCCGCCTGGGGACGGCCCGCACACCGGCGGGTGGAATCTGTTCCACACCAAGCCCAAAGACCTCTCCGACAGCGAACTGCCCCCCGGGCTGGAGCGGCTCGGCATGGGCCGGTACTTCTTGCACACCCGGGAGGTGGACTTCGACACCGTCACCCGCGGTGCGAACTGGTTCCTGTTTGCCTCGACGCCGCAGATTCGAGAAATCCTGGCCAAGCCGGGCGCCCGCCGCCAGCCGCAGGTGGCGGTGGCGTTCCACATGCGGCTGACCCGGCCGTTGATTGGCATTCTGCTGACGGTGATGGGGTTGGCGGTGATCCTCCGGGACCAGAACCGGCACGTGTTCATCAACGCTGGGCTGTGCCTGATCCTGTGCGCGGTGTTCTACACCACGATGTACGGGTGCAAGTATCTGGGGGAGAACGACCTTATCGGCCCGCCGCTGGCCGCGTGGCTGCCGGTGTTGATCTTCACCCCGCTGGCGGTCGCGCTGGTGGACGCGATTCACACCTGACGGGGTGGACAACCCCTCCCCCGGCCCCTCCCCGAAACGGGGAGGGGGTTGGGGGGAGGGGTTGTCCGCCAACCACTCCTCAAACTGCTCTCGGCGCCGTTTGCCGGGCTTGTTATCGTCTGCCGCCCAGGCAGGCCGGGGGAACTGGAACGCCCCCACATCGGGGGACCCGGCACCGAGTTCAGGGAGGAAGGAACCGATGCGCTCGTTCACCCGCCGCGCCGCCGCCGTGATCGTCGGGTCCGCGGTGGCGTCCGCAGCCCTGGCCCAGGCCCCGCCGACAAGTCCCCCGGTCCCGCCGGCGAAGACGACCCCGCCGCTGCCGGCCCCGACCCTGCCGCCCTCGTCGGTGCCGACCACCCCGCCCGCGGCCAAGCCGCCCGTCCGCCCGACCGGCGTCGCCGCCACGATCAACGGCCAGGAGATACCGGAGGTCGCCGTCTGGCGTGCCCTGCGACAATTTCCGGCGGCCGAGCACGCCGCCGCCCGCAAGGAAATCCTCAACCACCTGGTCGAGAACGCCCTGATCGATCAGTACCTCAACGCCCTGAAGGTGACGGTCGAGCCGGCCGAGGTGGACAAGCTCATCAACGAGCTCAAGGCCGAACTCCAGAAGGCGAAGAAGGACTACGCCAGGGAGTTGGAGGCGATGATGCTGACCGAGGCGGAGTTCCGCACCGAGGTCGCCGCCCAGATGAAGTGGGACAAGTTCGTCAAGCAGCAGGGGACCGACCCGGCGCTCAAGACGTTCTTCGACAAGCGGCCGGACATCTTCGACGGGTCGCTGGTCCGGTGCCGGCACATCCTGCTGCCGCCGGAGACCGACCCGGCGAAGAAGGCGAAGGCCCGGGAGGAGTTGCTCAAGATCAAGGCGGCGGTGGCCGCGGAGGCGGCCAAGGCCGAGGCGGCCGCGGCCGGCGACGCCCTGGCCAAGCAGCAGGCCAGGGGCCACAAGGCCGAGGAGGTGTTCGGCGACTACGCCAAGAAGGTCTCGACCTGCCCGTCGAAGGCGACCGGCGGCGACCTGCAGTTCTTCCCGCGGGTCGGGGCGATGGTCGAGCCGTTCGCTGAGGCCGCGTTCAAGCTCAACGTCTTCGACATGAGCGACGTGGTGGAGACGGAGTTCGGCTACCACCTGATCCTGTGCACCGCCAAGAACCCGGGCAAGGCCCGGAAGTTCGAGGAGGTCAGGGAGGACGTGCGGTCGGTCTACGCCATGCAGCTGCGCACCGCGGTCATCAATCAGATGAAGCCGAAGGCACAGATCACCGTCAGCCCGGCGCCGGTCGCGGACGCCGGCACGCCGCCGAAGAAGTGAGGCCGGCCCGCTATCATTGAAGAGGCCCGCGGGTCGGACCCGCGGGCCTCTTTCCGTGGGGAGGTCTTCGTGCGAACGGTCCTGCTGTTGATCGCGTCGAACACGTTCATGACGGCGGCGTGGTACGGCCACCTGAAGTTCCGGGACAAGCCGCTGCTGCTGGTGATCGCGGTGAGCTGGCTGATCGCCCTGCCGGAGTACGCCTTACAGGTGCCGGCCAACCGGTGGGGCTACGGCGTGTTCACAGCCACTCAGCTCAAGATCGTCCAGGAGGCGGTGTCGCTGGGCGTGTTCGTGGCGTTCGCCTGGCTGTACCTGGGCGAGCCGCCGAACTGGCGGTCGGCGGCCGCCATGCTGCTGGTCGTGGCCGCGGTGGCGCTCATCCGAAGCGGCGGCGACCAGCACCGGCCGCAGCCGACCGAGCCGACGGTCGAGGTCCGCAAGGAGGTCTCCCGGATCGACCCCGGCCCCGACCGTCCGGTCACCCCGGCCGCGTGACGTGCTCGGCCGGGCGCTCGCGGTCGTCCAGCGGCGGCGCCGCGACCGGCCCGACCGGCGCCGGCACCCGACTGCGCCTGGCCCGGATCGCCTCGCGGATCATCACCAACTCGCCGATGTTCTCGGTGGTCAGCAGCCCCACCAGCCGCTCGCCGTCGAGCACCGGCAGCACCGGGCACTCCCCTTCCTGGAGCCGCGCCAGCGCCCGGTCGAGCATCTCCCCCGGGGCGGCGGTCTTGAAGTCGGTCCGCATGAACTGGCCGACCGGCGCGGACGGCCCGTCGGTCGATAGCCCGGTCAGCAGTGCCCCCTGCGGCAGGACGCCGACCATGCGACCGCCGTCGTCCACCACCGGGTAGTCCGGCTGGAACCCGCGCAACACATGGTTGGCGACCTCGCGCAGTTCGGCGTCGGCCCGGACCGATACGAAGTCCTCGATCATCGCCCGGCGGACCGGGATGCCCTCGATCGCTGCCTGCAACTGGGCAACGGACGCCTCCCCGGCCGCCCCCATCCAGACGAAGAGGGCGATGAAAATCAGGATGAAGTTCCCGCCGAGCAGCCCGGCCATGGCGAACAGGAACGCGATCCCCTGGCCGATCACCGCCGCCACCTGGGTCGCCTGGGCGTAATCCATGTTCATCGCCAGGAACGCCCGCAGCACCCGCCCGCCGTCCATCGGGAACGCCGGGATCGCGTTGAACACCACCAGGAAGACGTTGACGATCAGCAGCCGCTGGGCGAACGTCCCGACGAACAGGCTGTTGTCGGGGTTGACCGCCTCCGGAAGCAGCGTCCCGCCGGTGGCGAGGATGCCGACCGCAAGCCCCGCCGCGATCACGACGTTCACCAGCGGTCCGGCGACAGCGACGGCCAACTCCTGCCACGGCTCGCGCGGCATCCGCTCCAGCCGGGCGACGCCGCCGATCGGCAGCAGCGTGATGTCGCGGGTCTGGATGCCGTACCGCCGAGCGGTCAGGGCGTGCCCGAGTTCATGCAGCACCACCGTGACGAAGATGGTCAGGATGAACACGATGCCCCAGACGGCGTCCTCGTAGCTGTGTCGGGGGGCGTAGTAGCGATACCCGATCCACCCGAGCAGCAGCAGGAACGTCAGGTGCATGTACACGTCGATCCCGGCGATCCGGGCGATCTTGATCGACCAGCGCATGGGGAGAAGCCCTCCTGGGACCGCGGCCGTCTCGGCCGCTCTTGTTGGGCGAGTCAGGAACCTCCGCCGACACCTGAACGCCCCGACCGGCGGGGCAAGAGCGGCCGGGACGGCCGCGGTCCCAGGGACTCGTCAACGGTATTCATTGCGGACGGGGTGGAAGATATCCAACGCCTGCGACGGGATTTCGTGACCCTCGACCCGGTGGCGGACGCCGCCGGGGATGCAGTAGAAGTCCCCGGGGCCGAGCGTCCGCACCTCGTCGCCGATGGAGAAGGTGAGCCGGCCGGAGACGACCATGCCGATCTGCTCGTTGGGGTGGTCGTGCCAGTCCACGAGGCCGCGCGGCGGGATGTCCACGAGCGAGAGCTGGAGGTGATCGCCGGCGAACGTGCGGATCGGCACGTTGCCGAAGATGACGTGCCGGCCGCACTCGGCCGGGTTGGGGAAGTAGCGGCTCATCACTCTGACCCTGGGACCGCGGCCGTCCCGGCCGCTCTTGCCGGGCGGGTCGGGGC
>DASSAT010000129.1:0-6604 GCA_035699305.1 Fimbriiglobus sp.
AACGGATTACTTCGGCGGCGGTGTCTCGCCGGTGGTGAGCGCCGACGAACCGGGTCGCGACACCGCGCCGGGGATGGCCGGCATCGGCTGGGCCGGCGACTCGGGGACGCCCGGCGCCGGGATGTTCGGATACGGCAGTTCGTTCGGCGGACTGGTGACGCCCGGCCCGACCGGGATCGGCTCGCCGCCCGGATACACGGGATACCCGAACCCAGCGTCCGGCATCCACCCCGCCGGGGGAAGATCGTCCGGCGACACCGACACGGGCCGGCCGATGGACGCCAGCCCGGCGGGGCCGCAGGCGGTGCGGTCCGGCCCCCGGCCGCCGATCCGAGACGCCAGGTCGGCACGGCCGACGACGGCGCCGCAGCGATCGTTGCAACTCGTCCGGCAGCCGCCGCCGACCGCCAGCCCGAGTACCGCCACCCCGAGTAGCCCGGATCGTCGCATGACTCCCCCCGCCAGCCGTGCCCGTCCGCGCCGTAGGCTCCGGCCACGGACTTGAGGGAATTCTGCGCGGCCGGGGCGACTTCGCAACGCCGGGGGGCGGAGAAAAACGACCCGCCGGCAAAGGCCGGCGGGTCCGGTCGGTTCAGCCGTTACGACCCGATCAGCCCGGGTTCTTCCCGCCCTTGTTGGCGGCCGCGCCGATCTTCGACCGCAGGTACTCGACCGCCTTGTCGAGCTGCGGGTCCTCGACCTTCTTGACCTCCTTGTGCGGCTTGATAACCTCGCGCTCACGGAAGTAGTCGGCCAGGTCGGAGAGCTGCTCCCGGCTGAGCTTCACCTCCAGCCCCTCGCTCGGCTTGACGCCCCACTCCTCGGTCTCCTTGCCGGACGTGCTGAGCTTGTCGATGTTGCTGTTCGAGGGCGGGAAGTACCGGGCGGTGGTCAGCTTGATCTGCGCGCCGGTCGCGGGGAAGTCCTCGACGTTCTGGACGCTCCCCTTGCCGTAGCTGCGGACCCCGCAGATCTTCGCCCGGCCGTGGTCGCGCAGCGCCGCTGAGACGATCTCGGCGGCACTGGCGCTGGACCCGTTGACCAGCACCACCATCGGGAAGTCCACGTACCGCCGCAGCCCCTGGTCCAGCCACGGCTCCTCCGGCTTGTACCGGTAGCGGACGGTGACGATCGGCTTCTCGGTCGTCTCCAGGAACAGGTCGCTGACCGCGACCGCCTGGGTCAAGAGGCCGCCCGGATTGAACCGCAGGTCCAACACCAACCCGTTGATCCCGCCGGCCCGCTGCATCTTGCGGATGGCCTGGTCCAGCCCGATCGCGGTGTTCGGCGAGAACTGGGTCAGGCAGACGTAGCCGATCTTCTTCTCGGGGTCGATGTAGAACTCCCAGTCGTCCTTCGCGTCCCGCTTCACCCCCATGACGGTCTCGACCGACACCCGATCGCGCTTCAGCTCGAACTCCTTGCGCTCGGAGGTGCCGTCCTCGCGGTCGCGCTGGATCACCAGTGTGATCGGCACATCGACCTTGCCGAGGATCAGCTCGATCGCCTTCTCCGTCTTCATCCCCTTGGTGGAGATGACCCGCGGCTCTCCGGGCTTGAGTTCCTCGCCCTGGGGGCCGACGGTCCGGCGGATCTCGACGATCAGGTCGTTGGCCTGAATGCCGGCGCGGTAGGCCGGGCTGCCCTTGATCGGGCTGACGACCAAGAGGCCGTCCCGGACCAGGTCCTGGCGGATGTGGATGCCGACCCCGCGGAACTCGCCGCGCAGGGGGGCGTCCATCTTCTTGATCGTCTCCCGGTCGAAGTACGTCGTGTACGGGTCGTGGGTCTCGACCAGCATCCGCAGGACGGTGACGTCCACCGCCTTGTCGCCCTCCAGGTCTTCGCGTTTGCCGAGCCGGCCGCGGACCGACTGGAGCAGCGCGTCGATCTCGTCCTCGGTGAGGCCCTTCGGGGTTTCCAGCTTCTTGGCCACGTCCTCGGGCACCGGTTCGTCGATCCCGCGGTACAGGCCATGGACGGCGAACGCCGCCCACTCCCCGGGGCTGAGTTCCTTGACGTACTTCTGCTTCACCAGGTCGATCGCCCGGCGGACCTTGCGGGCGTACTTCTCCGTCTCCTCGGCGTTAAGCTTGAGGCCGTCCCGGATCGCCTTCAGCCCGGCGTCGAAGCCCGCGCGGGTGAGGGTGCCGTCGGCCAGCGCCTGGTACTTCTTGCGTAGCTCCTGCTGATACTTGAGCTTGGGCATCTTGGCCAGCAGCCGTTTGCCCTCCGCGGCCACGTCCTTCGGCAGGTCCATCTCGGCCAGCGCCTTGAGCCGGGCCTCGGCTTTCGGGGCGGCCGCCGGGTTCAGTGCGACCGCGAAGTGGCTCGTCTCCTCGCCGATGACGAACGGGACCGCCTCCTTCTCCTCGTTGGTCTTGCCGATCTTGCGGGCCTGCTCCAGGACGTGCTTGTCGAGGTACTTGTTAAGCTCGTCGATCGTCACCTTGCCGTCCGGTTCGTACCCCTCGAAGTTGCCCTCGGCGTCGGCGGCGCCGTTGAGGGCGTCGAGCACCGTGGCGGCGAACAGCCCGTGGTCGCCCTTGGTCAACGGAGTGTGGCTGGGGACGGTGGACAGGAAGACGACCTTGTTCCTGGGCGGCGGGCGGTTGCCGTCGTCCTCCTCGGCGAAGACCGCCTTGAGCACGTCCCGCAGGCTGGGCACCGCCAACTTCTCCTTGCCGGCGTCGAACCCTTTGAAGCTCACGTCCATCAGCAGGCAGACCTTGCGGTCCTTGGCCAGCTTCAGGTCGGGGACGAGGTCGGAGCCGAGCAGGGCGGTCTTGGCCCGCTCCTTGAACGTGGCGTCGGCGGTGAAGAAGGCTGTGTCCTCGCCGACGCTGGCGCCGCGGCCGAACAGGCCGATGATGATGGTGTCGTCCTTGCCGGTCTCGGCGACCGCCTCGTGCAGGGCTTTGACGATGTTCTCCCGGGTGGCCTTGCGCTCGCCCTCCTTGGGGTCGGCGGTCAGGAGCACGACCCGGTCCGGGGTGGTGTGCAGGTGCTTCGGGTCGGCGAACAGCTTGGCCAGGGCGCGGGCGTCGGCCGCGGCGGTCGGCCGCGGGTCGATGGCCTTGTCCTGGAACTGGCCGACGCCGGCCAGCACGACGAACGGTCCCTTCGGGGCGGCCGGGGCGTCCGCCGCCCGGACCGGGCTACCGCTCCACACGACCGCCACGGCGGCCAGGAGCCCTGCGAACCACGCACGCATCTTGGTCAGGTCCTTTCTGGGAGTCGGGCGGCCGGGGGATACCAGCAGGCGTCAGGCTCAGGAGGGAGGGGCCGGGTCGCCCCTATGATTGTGACCAGACCCTTCCGGGGCCGTCAACCTGGACTTGCCCGGGTGTTACGGGGTGAGACATCACCGGCCGTCTTAATGTAGTAGGCACACTCCGTGTGCCGTCTGACTCCGAACGGCACACGGAGTGTGCCTACTACAGTCTTTCGAGCCTACCAGTCGGCCAATCGGTTCAGGATTTCCACTCCGCGCCGGATCGTCTCGTCCGGGGCGGCGTACGAGATGCGGAAGTGGGTGTCCTGCCTACTGAATGTTACGCCCGGGATGATGAGAAGGTTCTGACTGATCGCCGCGGTGACGAACTCGGTGCCGGTCCCCCACGGCGCCCTGGAGTAAAGGTAGAACGCCCCGCCGGGGATCGCAAACTCGAACCGGCCTCGCAGCCCCGCGGCCAGCAGGTCGCGCTTGCGGCGGTAGTCGGCGACGATGTCGGACACGTCGAAGTCCAGGGCCGCCAGCGCCGCGTACTGGAACGGCGTCGGGGCGCAGACAAAGGTCATCTGCTGGAGCTTGGCCATCTCCTCGACGACGACCCGCGGCCCGTGGGCGTAGCCGAGCCGCCAGCCGGTCATGCCGTAGGTCTTGCCGAACCCCTCGACGACCAGCACGTCCGGGTTGAACTCCGCCGGGCTGCGGGCCGGGCCGTCGTAGTGAAACGCCCGGTAAATCTCGTCGGAGACGAGGAGGATGCCGCGGTCGCGGGCCAGCTCGGCGATCGCCCGCATGGCGTCCGGCGGGGTGACGGCCCCGGTCGGGTTGGCCGGGCTGCACGTCAGGATGACCTTCGTCCGGTCGGTGACAGCGGCCCGTACCCGGTCCGGGTCGAGCCGGAAGTCGGGATAGGTGTCCACGGACACGGACCGCCCGCCGGCCAGAGTGACGAGGTGCGGGTAGCTGACGAAGTACGGGTCCGGGACGATCACCTCGTCGCCGGGGTTCACCGTGGCGAGCATCGCCAGCAGCAGGCCGCCGCTGGTGCCGCTGGTGACGAGGACTTCGCGGTCCTCATGCGGGAACCGGGACCGCACGTCGGCCCGCAGTCGGTCGCGCAGCTCGGCTATGCCCTGGGTGACAGTGTAGCCGTTCAGCCCGCGGTCGATGGCGTCCTTGGCGGCGGCCTTGACCGGCTCGGGCACGTCGAAGTGCGGTTGGCCGATGCTCAGGTTCACCGGGTCCGTGAGCGACCGGCCCAAGTCAAAAATCTTGCGGATGCCGGACGCCTCGACGGCCTTCGCCCGGTCCGCGATCCAGCGGGAGTGGGTCATGGAAGTGATGGACTACTCCTCCAGGTCGGCCGGGTCGCCGTTTGCCGCGGCCTCGTCAGCGAGCCGGTCGAGGAACCCTTGCACCACGCTCATCCGCTCCGGCCGCTTGTGGGCGTCGAAGCTCAGGCAGCTGTGAATCAGGTCGCACAACGCCTTCGGGGCCAGCGGGTTCAACTCCCCGACCGGCTTGAGCATCGACTTGAACGTCTTCTTGTCAACGTCCAGCCCGCCCCCCGGGACCGCCGACGGCGGCAGCCGGAACGTCGCCAGCCGGTACATCATCGCGCCAAAGTTGTAGATGTCGGTCCGCTCGTTGATGAGCTTGTTCGAGGCCGTCTCCGGGGCCATGTACTCCTTGGTGCCCTGCACCCGGTCCTTCGGTTCCCCCTTGATCCAGGCGAGACCGTAGTCGAGTATCTTCACGGTCATCCCCCGGCCGAGCATGACGTTGTTCGGCTTCATGTCGGCGTGGATGACCCCCTGCTTGTGCATGTGGACCAGCCCGGCCGCCACCTTCTCCAGCACCCGCAGCAGCTTCGCCATCCGCAGGAGCTTGACCTTGTCCAGCGTCTCCCCGGGGACGTACTCGATGAGCAGTTTCGCCTTCTTGACCCGGAAGAGCCAGTCGGACTCGGTGTCGAGGCAGAAAATCTTGACCAGACTCGGGTGGTCGAGCATCCGCGCCACCCGGAACTCGTGCTTCGCCTGCTCCAGGTACTTCTTCTCCTCCTCGCCGTCGATGGAAACGATCTTGAGAGCGTACTCCTTCCCGTCGTCTTCGCGGCGGACGTGTAGAATACTGCTATGGGCACCGGCCCCGAGAGTGGCCAGGACCTGGACCTTGCCGATCTTGTCGATCTTGCCGGATGCCATCGAACCCTTCCGCGCCGGGACTCGCAGCCGGGACGATCTTACCGGCCCGCGAGAGGGGTGGCAAACCGCCGACGGAAACCCCATGAGCCGGAGTGACCTCGAACCCCGCGTCTGGGCCTATGGCCGGGAGATCTTCGCCCGGCTCGACCGCCAGGGGCCGGTCCCGTTCACCCGGGCGTGGCTGGACGACCGGCTGATGGGCCTGACGAGGGACAACGAAGCCCTCAAGGTCCAACTGTTCCGCTTCGTCGATACGCTGCCTTACCTCATCAATGACCCGCGGGAGATCGGCCGACACCTGCGTGAGTACCTCGGCGAGGCGCGGGACAAGCTGCCGTGGTGGGTGCGGGCGGCGGTCAAGTTTCTGCCCGAACGGGGGCTGGGGGCGCGGCTGCTGGCGCGGGCGGCTCGGTCCAACGCGACGGGGATGGCCCGCAAGTTCATAGCCGGATCGAACGTCCGCGAGGCGATCGAGGCCGTCGCCCGGATGCGGACCGAGAAGCTGGCGTTCACTATCGACCTGCTCGGCGAGGCGACGATCACCGAGTCCGAGGCCGACCGCGTCCAGAAGCAGTACCTCGACCTGATCGCCGGCCTGACCCGCGAGGTCAACCAGTGGCCGGAGGTGCCAGAGATCGACCGCGACGACCGTGGTCCGATCCCGCGCGTCAACGTCTCGGTGAAGCTGTCGGCCCTGTACAGCCAGTTCGACCCGATCGACCCCGACGGCACGACGGAGGCGGTCTGCGCCCGCCTGCGGCCGATCCTGTCCGCGGCGAAGCGAAGCGGGGCGTTCGTCAACTTCGACATGGAGCAGTACAGCTTCAAGGACGTGACGCTGAAGGTCTTCCGCGAGGTGCTGACCGAGCCGGAGTTCCGCGACTGGCCGCACGTCGGTATCGCCATCCAGGCGTACCTGCGCGACACCGAAGCGGACCTGCACCGGCTGCTGGCGTGGGCGCGGGACAAGCGCAAGACGCCGGTGTGGGTGCGGCTGGTGAAGGGCGCGTACTGGGATTATGAAACGGTGCTGGCGGCGCAGCACGGCTGGCCGGTGCCGGTCTGGACGCAGAAGTGGCAGTCGGACGCCAACTACGAGAAGCTGTCCACGTTCCTGCTCGAAAACCACGCCTGGCTGGTGCCGGCGTTCGGCAGCCACAACGTC
>DASSAT010000130.1:0-12409 GCA_035699305.1 Fimbriiglobus sp.
CCCTTCTTAACGCCGATCTCGATGAGCTGGCCGACCCCGTTGACGTCGATCGACTGGAACGGGTCCACCGGCAGGATTTTCTCCCGCAGGTACGTCGGCATGAACCCCCGGATGTCGTCCCGGCTGAACCCGAACGTCATCTGCGTCAGGTCGTTAGTGCCGAACGAGAAGAACTCGGCCTCCTCCGCGATCTTGTCCGCCGTCAGGGCCGCCCGCGGCAGCTCGATCATCGTGCCGATCTGGTATTCGACCTTCACCCCAATCCGCTTCATGCACTCCTCGGCCACCGCGACCGCCCGCCTCTTGAGCAGGGCCAACTCCTCGACGATGCCGACCAGCGGGATCATGATCTCGGGCAGGACGCTCTTGCCTTTCTTCTGCACCTCGATTGCCGCCTCGATGATCGCCCGCACTTGCGTGTCGCCGATCTCCGGGTAGACGATCGGCAGCCGACAGCCGCGGAACCCCATCATGGGGTTCATCTCGTGCAACTCGTCCACCCGCTGGTGGATCGCGCTCGTCGAGACCCCGATCTGGTTGGCGATCTCCTCGGTCCCCTTGACGTTGTCCTTGTGCGGCAGGAACTCGTGCAGCGGCGGGTCCAAGAGGCGGATCGTCACCGGCAGGCCGTCCATCGCCTCGAAGATGCCGATGAAGTCGGCCTTCTGGTACGGCTCGATCTTCGCCAGCGCCGCCTTGCGGCCGGCCTCGTCGGTGGCGAGGATCATCTCCCGCATCGCCGCGATCCGGTCGTCGCCGAAGAACATGTGCTCGGTCCGGCACAGGCCAATCCCCTCGGCCCCGAACTCTCGGGCCTTGGCCGCGTCCGCCGGGGTGTCGGCGTTGGTGCGGACCTTCAGCTTGCGGCCCTTGTCCGCCCAGCCCATCAGGGTGACGAAGTCGCCGGTCATGGTTGGGGCGACAGTCGGCACCTTGCCGATCATCACCTCCCCGGTGGTGCCGTTGATGGTCAGGAACTCGCCGGCCTTGACCGTCTTGCCGGCGATGGTGACGGTCTGCTTCGCCTCGTCGATCTTGACCGCCTCGCACCCGACGACGCACGGCTTGCCCCAGCCGCGGGCGACGACGGCCGCGTGACTCGCCTTGCCGCCGGTGCTGGTCAGGATGCCCTTGGCCAGGTGCATCCCGGCCACGTCCTCCGGGCTGGTCTCCTTGCGGACCAGCAGGATCGGGTCGTGCGGGTGGTTCTTCGCGTGCTCGACCACCGCCTCGGCCGACAGCAGCACCTTGCCGGTGGCGCCGCCGGGGCTGGCCGCGATCCCCTTCGCGACGACCTCCGTCTTCGCCTTCGGGTCGAGCTGCGGCAAGAGCAGGTGGTTGAGCGAGTCCGGCGGGACGCGCTTGACCGCCGCCGGCTCGTCGATCAGCTTCTCCCGCACCATCTCGACGGCGATGCGGACGGCCGCGGTCCCGGTCCGCTTGCCGGTCCGCGTCTGGAGCATGTACAGGGTGCCCTCCTGCACCGTGAACTCGATGTCCTGCATCTCCTTGTAGTGCTGCTCTAGCGTCTTGCGGATGCCGACGAGTTGCTCGTACACCTTCGGCATCTGCTGTTGCAGCTTGGCGATCGGCTCCGGGGTGCGGATGCCGGCCACCACGTCCTCGCCCTGCGCGTTGATGAGATAATCACCGTAGAAGACGTTCTCGCCGGTGTTCGGGTCGCGGGTGAAGGCGACGCCGGTGCCGGACGTGTCGCCCATGTTGCCGAATACCATCGCCTGGACGTTGACCGCCGTGCCCTTGAGGCCAGTGATCCGTTCGATCCGGCGGTACTCGATCGCCTTCTTGCCGTTCCACGAGTTGAACACGGCGTTGATGGCGAGCATGAGCTGCTTGCGCGGGTCCTGTGGGAAATCGTCGCCGACGTGCTTCTTGTAGACCGCCTTGTACCGCGCCACCAACTCCTTGAGGTCGTCGGTGGTCAACTCGGTGTCGAGCTTGACCCCCTTCTGGTCCTTCATCCGGTGGATCTCGTGCTCGAACCCCTCGTGCTCGCAGCCCATCGCGGTGCTGCCGAACATGTCGATGAGCCGACGGTAGCTGTCGTAGGCGAACCGCGGGTTGCCGGTCTTCTTCGCCAGCCCCTCGACGCTGGCGTCGGTCAGCCCGAGGTTGAGGATGGTGTTCATCATCCCCGGCATGGACAGGGCCGCCCCGGACCGGACGGACACCAGGAGCGGGTCGGCCGTGTCGCCGAACTTCTTGCCGAAGGTGGCCTCCACCTTCTTGAGCGCCTCGTCGATCTGCGGGATGGCGGCCTCGGGGACCTTCTGGCCCTGCTCGTAGTAGGCGGCGCACACCTCGGTAGTGATGGTGAACCCCGGCGGGACGGGGATGCCGATCTTGCACATCTCGGCGAGGTTGGCCCCCTTGCCGCCGAGCAGGTCCTTCATCGAGCCGTCGCCGTCGGCCGTCTTGCCGCCGAAGAAGTAGACGTACTTGTGCGCCATCTGAACTGGTCCCGTAAGGAGTGCGTGCCGCGACTACGCGGCTTCAGGTCAGGGTCGTTTTACGGATGGTCGGCGGGGTGGCAAAGACACCACCGGGATTCGACATGCCGGGACCGATCGCCTTATGGTATGGTGACAACGAACCCGTCGGAGGCGTGCCGTTATGTTGGCGAGCCGGATTCTCCTCCCAGACCGCATCCCGGTCATGACCGCGGAGGACGCCCAACTCCTCCGGGAGCGCGTTGTCGCCGCGAACGAGGTCCTTCGGGAAGAAGCGGCCAAACTGGCAGACCACACTGTCGAGGCCGAGTGGAGGCTCTCTCCCGTCACCCCGCCTCCGCGCGCCGAGTTGGTGCTCTCGCTCGGGCAGGCCCGGCTCACGCATCAGTTTTTCCTGGGGGAGTTGGCTGATCCTGCCAACGTTCGAAAGCGGTTGCGGAACGAACTCTGGTATCTCGTCGCCACCTACTCGGCGAACAACCAGAAGGAGATTACTCGCCTCCTGAGCGAGCTTCGGCAAGACCACGCGCTGGCCGGGAAGTAGCCGTGGCCAAGACCAACACCGAGAAGATCGAGGAGCTATCCGCCCGGATCGCGGAGCCGTTTCCACTCATCAACTATCAACTCGGCGAGTTGAAGAAGGACATCGAGGAACTGAAGCAGTTGGCGCAGAAGCTGACCGATTCTACACACGAAACCAATCGTCGTCTGGCCGCAGTAGAGCAACGTAGTTCCGCTCTGGAGAAGCACTCCGATCGGACCTGGCAGGTCTGGCTCGCCCTGCTGGGTGCCCTGCTCGCTCTCGCGGTCGCGTTCTTCAAAAAGTAGCTCCCCCCGGAAAAAAGTCGGCACCGCGCCGTCTTCACTTCTGACATGACCGCCCGGCGGATCGCGGCCCTGATCGACGCGCACGGCGCGGCCCTGGTGCTGTTCGCCCGGCAGTGGTGCGCCGCGCCGGAGGACGTCGTCCAGGACGCGCTGTGCAAACTCGCCGGACAGTCCCGCTGGCCGGAGGACCCGGTGGCGTGGCTGTACCGGGTGGTCCGCAACCGGGCCATCGACGCCGGCCGGGCGGAACGCCGCCGGCAGCGGCGCGAAGCGGTCGCGTCCCGGCCGGAACGCTGGTTCGCGGAGCCGGCCATCGACGGTCTGGACGCCGGTGCGGCGGTCGCGGCCCTGGAGGCGCTGCCGCCCGAGCAGCGGGAGGTGATCGTCGCCCGGCTCTGGGGCGGTATGACCCTGGAGCAGATCGCCGCCGTCGCCGGCTGCTCGGTGAGTTCCGCCCACCGCCGCTACGAGGCCGGCATCGCCGCACTAAGACAGAAGCTGGGTGCCCCATGCCCGACCGACCCGACCCGCTGACCGACGCGCTGGCCCGGTTCACGCCGACGGCCCGGCTCGACCGCGATGAGGTTCTCTTCCGCGCCGGCCGGGCATCGGCCCCGAACGGGCGATGGTGGAAGCGGGCGGCCGCGCTGCTCGTCGTCACCCAGGCGGCCACGCTCGCGGTGTGGTTGCGGCCCGCCGCCGAGCGGTCGCCCGTACCCGTGCCCGTGGTTCCTTCGGCCCTGGAGCTGCCGCCCGAACCGGCCCCGCTCCCGCCGGACTCCTACGGCGCCTTCATCCGCGCGGTCCGGGCGGACGGTCTCCCGCCGCCCGCCCCGGCCCCCAACGGCCCGTCGGCCGACGACCCGCCCCTCTCGGTCGCGTCCGGCTACCGCGGGCAGATTCTCGAATAGCCCTCGTTCCAATCCCGGAGGTCCATCATGCGCAGTGCATGGTTAGTGGCGTCGTTTCTGGGTTTGACCCTGATCGCTGGCCGGTCGGTCGCCCAGCCGGAGACGAAGCCGAAGGACGGCAAGCTGTCGCTGACCCTCACTGTCAGCCCGGCCGCCGCGCCGAAGCCGGTGTCGAAGTATTACCTGGTCCCGGAGTACCGCGACCTCCAGCCCGGGGAGAAGGTCGGCGGGTTCCTCCGGTGCTTCATGGAGCAGAACGACTTCTACAACAAGGAGAACACCGACAAGCGGCAGAAGTGGCTGGAGATGCCGCTAGCCGACCTGCCGGCCGACGTCCGGGAGCAGGCCGGGATCAACTCCGGGATCGCCTACGACCCGCCGTACGCCGACATGATGGTGTTCGTGGACCAGGCCGCCCGGTACACCCGTGTCGAGTGGAACGAGTGGTTCAACATCCGCCACGATGGCGCCTACGCGATACTCCCCGAACTCCAGAAGATGCGGGAACTGGCCGGCGTCCTGCGGCTGCGGATGCGGGGCGAGGTGAAGAACGGCGAGTTCCACCGGGCAGTGGAGACGGTCAAGTCGCTCTTCGGACTGGCCCAGACGTGCGAACAGCACCCGACCCTGATCGCCGACCTAGTGGGGATGGCGATCCTCGCCCAGGCCGTCTACGGGCTGGAGGAGATGGTCCAGCAGCCCGGGTGCCCGAACCTGTTCTGGTCGCTCACGGACCTGCCGGCCCCGGTCATCGACCTGCGGTACGCGCTGGGCGGCGAGCGGCTGTTCCTGACCGCCCAGTTCGGCGCGCTACTCAAGGCCGACCACTCCCGACACGAGCGGGGGCTGGGGAAGACGCTCAAGCAGATCGACGAGATCACCGCCATGGCCTCGGACGGAGCGGCCAAGCGGCCGAGCGCGACGTTTATCGCCTGGGCGCGCGACAAGGACCGGGTCGAGGCCGCCCGCAAACTGCTGGCCGAGTCCGGCAGGTTCCCGGCCGATGCGGTCAAAGCGTTCCCTCCGCTCCAGGCGGTCCTGACCGCCGACCTGATTCAGTACGAGGTTTACCGGGATGAGCTGACGAAGTGGCTCAACCTGCCGTACCCCCAGGCGGCGGCCGGGGTCGCCCGGGAGGAGGAGCGACTCAAGTCGGCCAAGCCCAACGTGGTCCTCGCCCCGCTCCTGGTGCCGGCCGTCCTGAAGGTGAAGCAGGCGCAGGCCCGAACCGACCAGCGGTTCGCCTACCTGCGGGTGGTCGAGGCGCTGCGGCTGTACGCCCACGAGAACGGCGGCCGGCTCCCCGCGTCGCTGGACGAGGTCAAGCTGCCGCTGCCGGCCGACCCGGTGTCCGGCAAGCCGTTCCGCTACGCGGTCAAGAGCGGGGTGGCGACGCTGTCCGGGGAGAACCCGATCCCGGGCAACGAACGGACCAACAGGGTCTACGAGATCACGATCCGTAAGTGATCGCTACCAACCTCGACCGGCGGCCGCGCCCCCGAACAATGGAGGGATGCGGCCGCCGACGTTTTCCCGGTGCTGCGGTCGCTGGTCGAGCGGGTGCTCGCATCCGAGTCCGCGCTGTGGGGCTTCGACGTTCAGCACCCGCGGGAAGGTTATCTATACGTTTGACTACTAATAGCCGGGAGTTAGACTCGACACAGGAGCCTCGCCACGCTAGAGCGGCTCATTCTCGTTCTGACGGCCGGAGTTGGGTATCGGTTTCGGGCACCCGACTCCACATCGTGGTGCTCTGACAGGGATCAGAGTGCCACATTGGCACACTCGGAAAGTGGCACTCTGGCACTCTGGACACCGTCAGAGCGAGTTTGAGACCCGGAATCGCGTGAGGGCGAGCGATGACACGCCTGTTGCTGGTGGCCGCCCTTCTGGTCGGGCTGGCCGGGTGCCTGGACGAGGAACTGAACGGGCCCGCGATCCGCAACAAGCCGGTCGAGCTGCCGGAGGTGTCGGAGGCGTCGGTCGAGACTGCGGCCCGGGTGGACCAGGTGGGCCGGCAGTTGCTCAGCCACAACCTGTTCCTCGGCGTCGAGCCGACCTTCCAAACCTACGGCCAGAAGGACCCGGAGATCTTCCACCCGGACTTCAACGGCGTCTTCGTCGCCGAGGGGTTGGTGGCGCGGTGCAAGACCGACGAGGAACTGGCCGCGGTCCTGGCAACGGAACTGGCGACGATGTCCATCGAACGCCGTGCTGCGGAGCGGCTCCGCGGCGCCGGGCCGCTGCCGCCCGTGTCGGATGCCGCCGCGGTCAGCCCCGGCGGCATCTCGGCCGACCAGAACCAGCTCGGCACCCAGGCGATGATCGACCGCCAACTCGACCGGCAGAAGCGGAAGCCGTCGGACGACCCCCATGCCCAGGCGAAGGACATCCTGGAGGCCGCCGGGATCGACCCGAAGGTGCTCGACCAGGTCGCCCCGCTCGTCCGGGAAGCCGGCCGCCACCACGCGACGGCGGAGGGTCTGGCCGGCCGCCCGACCCGCCCGCGGTGGTCGAACTGACGCGCGGCCCGCTTGCTCCCGCGGCGGAACCATGTAACTTGTGAGGAACTACACGGAAGTCTTTCTTCTTCACTTACAGCGGGTTCCGACATGCGGGCGTACGCGAGACTCCTCGGCATCGTGGCTGTGGCCGCCGGGCTGGCCGCCCTCCCGGCCTGCGGCGGCAACTCCTCCGGCGGCGGCAAGCCCCGGATCGCCATCGTCACCAACTGCACCGACCCGTTCTGGGACCTGTGCGAGGCCGGGGCCAACAAGGCGGCGCAGGAACACGACGTCGAACTCCTCTTCCGCCAGCCGGAGCGGATGTCGGCCGAGGTCCAGAAGCCGATCATCGACGCCTGGGTCAGCCAGGGAGTGAGCGGGATCGCGGTCAGCGTCATCGACCCACAGGGGCAGACCGAGGAGCTGTCCCTGATCGCCAAGAAGGTTCCGCTCATCACCATGGACAACGACGCCCCGGACTGCGGGCGACTGTGCTACGTCGGGGTGGACAACCGGGAGGCCGGCCGGGCGGTCGGTCGGCTGGTCAAGCAGGCGATCCCCAACGGGGGGACGATCGCCATGTTCATCGGCAGCACCACGTCGGCCAACGGCCAGGCCCGCACCCAGGGGGTGCTCGACGAGTTGGCCACGCCCGACGCCAACGGGACGCCCGGCCGGCACCCGACCAAGCCCGAGATTTCCGGCAAGTTCTACGGCAAGTACTTCCTGGTGGACGGCGAGCCGAAGACCGACGGCGGCCCGGGCGAGCGGGCGGTGACCAACACCCGCGACATCCTCAACCGGCTCGACGGGGCGCCGGACCTGTGCCTGATCGGGCTATATGCCTACAACCCGCCGGCCATCCTGGAGGCCGCCCGCGCCAAGTCGCTGGTCGGCAAGGTGAAGATCGTCGGGTTCGACGAACACCCCGAGACCCTGCGGGCCATCGCTGCCGGTGAGATCGTGGGGACGGTGGTCCAGGACCCGTTCAACTACGGGTACAAGTCGGTGGAGATCCTGGCGGCGGTCGCCCGCGGCGACCACTCGAAGCTGGTCAAGGGGTCGATGCCGTACCAGGTCATCACCCGCGACGGCGGCCCGGACCAGACGATCAACGGGCTGCACATCAAGTTCCCCAAGGCCGCCGACTTCGCGCAGAAGGTCCGCGACGACATCGCGTCGGTCAAGAAGTAGCCCCCGATGCCCCCTGCCCGCATCGAAGCCACCGGCATCCACAAGCAGTTCCCTGGGGTGATCGCCCTGGACGGGGTGTCGCTTGCGCTGGCCCCCGGCGAGGTGCTCGCCGTCGTTGGGGAAAACGGGGCGGGTAAGTCCACCCTGATGAAGGTGCTGGCCGGAGTTTACCAGCCCGACGCGGGCGAGGTCCGGTTGGACGGCAACCCGGTCCGGTTCGCAGGCCCGGGTGACGCCGCCCGTGCCGGGGTCGTCCTGATACACCAGGAACTCAACCAGGCGGAGAACCTGTCCGTAACCGACAACCTGTTCCTCGGCCGGGAGCCGACCACGGCCGGCCCGCTGCGCGTGCTCGACCGCCGGGCGATGGCGGACCGGGCCGGGGAACTCCTGGCGCGGGTCGGTCTTCCCGCCAGCCGTGCCGCGACCCGGGTCGAGTCCTTCTCCCCCGGCGAGAAGCAACTCGTCGAGATCGCCCGCGCCCTCGGGACGGCCGTCCGGGTGCTCATCATGGACGAGCCGACGTCCAGCCTCACCCAGCGCGAGACCGAGCGGCTCTACGAGGTGATCGCCGGGCTGAAGGCGGCCGGGGTGTCGGTCCTGTACATCTCGCACCGGCTGGCCGAGGTGCGACGGTGCGCCGACCGGGTGACCGTACTCCGCGACGGCCGCAACGCTGGCGAACTCCCGCGCGACCAGATCACCCACGACAACATGGTCCGGCTGATGGTCGGCCGAGACCTGCGGCAGTTTTTCCCGCGCGACCACCGGGACCGCTCCGGCGCCGGCGACGTGATACTGTCCGTCTCCGCGCTACGGTACGCCGGCGGGCCGCCGCACCCCGTCTCGCTCGACGTGCAGGCCGGCGAGGTCCTCGGGATGGCCGGCCTGGTCGGGGCCGGGCGGACCGAGTTGGCCGAGGCGGTGTTCGGCGTCCGCTGGGCGGTCGCGGGCGGGATCGCGGTGGCCGGCGAGCCGGTCCGGGTCGGCTCGCCCCGGGACGCGATCCGGGCCGGCGTCCTGCTCGTCCCCGAGGACCGCCGGCTTCACGGCTTAGTGCTGGAAGAGGGGGTCGGGTTCAACCTGAGCCTGCCGAACCTCGACCGGCTCGGGTCGTGGGTCGGGGTCCGCGGCGGGGCCGAGGCCGCCCTGCACCGCACCTGGATCGACCGACTGCGGGTCCGCACCCCGTCAGCCGCCCAGCCAGCCGGGCTACTGTCCGGCGGCAACCAGCAGAAGGTAGTGTTCGGCAAGTGGCTGGCCCGCGGCCCGCGAGTGCTGATTCTCGACGAGCCGACCCGCGGGGTGGACGTCGGGGCGAAGGCCGAGATCTACGCGCTGATCGACGAGTTGGCCGGTCAGGGGGTGGCCGTCTGGATGATCACTAGCGACATGGAAGAACTGCTGGGCATGTCCGACCGGGTGGCGGTGATGCATGAGGGCCGCCTTGCCGGGGAGTTGGCGCGGGACGCGCTGACCGAAGAGTCGGTGATGCGGCTCGCAACGGGGGGTTAGCCCGGCATGAAGCGGATCCTCGGGGTACTCGCGCTTCTGGTGGTCCTCTACGGCGGGCTGGTCGGCACCTACGTGCAGACCGCGCCCGGCCACGAGCCGGCCGCCCGGACCCGGGAGCGGATCACCGGCAACCTGATCGATGTGGGCAACATCCAGGGCCGGTACGGGCTGATCACCGTCGGCGCCGCCCTGGTCATCATCACCGGCGGGATCGACCTGTCGGTCGGGTCGGTGGTCGGGCTGGCGGCGGTCCTCTTCGGTGTGCTGATGGAGGCCGGCGTCCACCCGTACCTCGCCGCCCTGATCGTTGTCCTGGCCGGGGCGGCGATCGGTCTGGGGAACGGGCTTCTGATCACACAACTCCGGCTTCAGCCGTTCCTGGCGACCCTGTGCGGGATGTTCGTGTACCGGGGCGCCGCGCGACTCCTCGCCGGGACGGTCAGCCGGTCGAAGGCGGTCGAGGTCCACCCGGAGTTCGCCGACCCCCTCCAGACGATCCGGTATCTTCTCGTCGGCAAGGACGCGACCGGGGAGTTGGTCTTCCCCGCGCAGTTCGTGCTACTGCTCGTTGTCGCCGCCGTGGTCGCGTTCTTCCTGCACCGCACCGCGTACGGACGATACTGGTACGCGATCGGGTACAACGAGCAGGCGGCCAAGTACGCCGGGGTCGCCGTCGATCGCCAGCGGGTGGTCGTGTACGTGGCGTGCTCGGCGCTGGCCGCGCTGGCCGGGGTGCTGCTGTTCCTGGACATGCCGTCGATCCAGTCCGACAGCGGCGGGCTGTACCTGGAGCTGTACGCGATCCTCGGGGCGGTGCTGGGCGGGTGTAGCCTGCGGGGCGGGGAGGGGACCGCCGTTGGCATGGTCCTCGGGGCGATGGTGCTGCCGGTGCTGGAGAACCTGGTGAACCTCCGCGGTCTGGAGAGCAACGTGATCCCGGCGGTGATCGGGTTGACGCTCCTGGTCGGGACGATCGTGGACGAGTTCATCCGGCGGCGGTCGCGCCTGAACCGCTGACGGACCGGCCGGGTGTGTCCGCGTCGCCCGATCGCATCCATCCGCTAACTTGATTTCACGCCGCGGGAGACCTACCATCAAGCCCAGCCGTCCGACCCAGCCGGTCCGAGGCTCCGATGGCAGGAGGCGATATGGGGAAGAACAATTCACACGACCCGTCACCGGGCGTCACCGCCCAGCGGGCGGCGCGGCTGTACCGACTCCTGAGCCTGACGTCCGAAAAGGCCCAGACGCGGACGACCCTCTTGCGGAAGTTGAACGTGGACCTGCGCGGGTTCTACCGCGACCTGGAGATGCTGCGGTCCCTCGGCATCGGCATCCCCGCCGACGGGGACCGGTATCGGCTGCTCGGCACCCTTGACGAGGCGCTGGCCCTGCTGCCGTTCCCCGACCCTGGGCTGAGCCTGCGCGACGCCCTGCTGCTGTGCAACGGCCGCACCGACGCCCACCGCAAGCTCCGCACGCGGGTCAACACGCTCCTCGGCTCGAACGGCCGGGCCGTGCCGGCGATGGGGACGTAACCGGCTTGCCGGCCCGCTGGCGGTCCGTTTAATGGGGACTCTGGGAACGACGCCAGGACGGCGTCTCACCGGCACGGAGGTCTCCCGATGCGCACCGCGATCGTCATCCCGGCCCGGTACGGCTCCACCCGACTCCCCGGCAAGCCGCTGCTGCGGAGCACCGGGAAGTATCTCATCGAACACGTCTACGAGCGCGCCCGCGCGGCGAGATGCGCCGACCGGGTGATCGTCGCCACGGACGACACCCGCATCGTCTCGGCCGTCGAGGCGTTCGGCGGCACCGCGGTGATGACCCGTCGGGACCACCCGTCCGGCACCGACCGGGTAGCCGAGGTCGCCGCCGGGCTGGACGTGGACGCAGTCGTCAACCTGCAAGGGGACGAGCCGCTCTTCGATCCGGCTGGGCTGGATCAGCTGGTCGGGCTGCTGGCGTCCGACCCGTCCGCTGACGTGGCCACGCTTGCCACGCCGATCCGCGACCGGGAGACGTACCTCAGCCCGAACTGCGTCAAGGTGGTTTGCGACGACCGGAGGCGGGCGCTGTACTTCAGCCGCAGCCCGGTCCCGTTCGTCCGCGACGGCAGCCCGGACTTTGTCGCCGACCCGCCGCGGTTCCTGCTCCATCTCGGCGTGTATGCGTACCGCCGAGAAACGCTGTTGCGGCTGACCAAATCACCTCTCCACCCACTGGAAGAATCGGAAAAGCTCGAACAACTCCGCGTCCTCGGTACGGGCGGCACGATCCGCATCGGCGTCGTTACAGCTGCCCACCGCGGGGTGGACACGCCGGCCGACTATGCCGCGTTCGTCGCCGCCTACCGCGGGGGACGGTCTTGCCGCGCGGCCTGAGCGTCGTTCGGCCGTCCGCCGGCCGGGCCGATTGGTACGCGCCCCGACGGGCGATATAATTCCCTCAGCAGAACGCGCTCCGGGCCGACCTCTCCTGAACTGCCGAAAGGCGTTGGGCCGATGAAGCACATTTTCGTGACCGGCGGCGTGGTCAGTTCCCTGGGCAAGGGGCTGACTTCCGCGTCGATCGGCATGCTCCTGGAGCGGAGGGGGTTGACCGTCCGGCTGCAGAAGTTCGATCCGTACCTGAACGTTGACCCGGGGACCATGTCCCCTTACCAGCACGGCGAGGTGTACGTGCTAGACGACGGGGCGGAGACGGACCTCGACCTCGGCCACTACGAGCGGTTCACCCACGCCCCGCTCAACCGCGACTGCAACTACACGACCGGCAAGATTTACCTGTCGGTCATCGAGAAGGAACGCAACGGCGCCTACCGTGGCAAGACGGTGCAGGTGATCCCGCACGTCACCGACGAGATCAAGGACTGCGTCCGCAAGTTGGTCGCCCCGGGCGTGGACGTGGTCATCACCGAGATCGGCGGCACCGTCGGCGACATCGAGGCGATGCCGTACTTCGAGGCCATCCGCCAGTTCGC
>DASSAT010000131.1:0-5672 GCA_035699305.1 Fimbriiglobus sp.
ACATTGCCACTCCCAGAAGTGGCAATCTGGTCCCCTGACCCCGCTGCCGTCCGCCGCGGATCGAAATCTCGGCCCCGGCCGCAGCGGCGCTCCCTTTTCCGCCCCGATCGCAGCCGCGTGAACTATAGTTCGGCGCCGCCCGCCCCCCTGGAAGCCCCGCGATGCAGCTGTACTGCCCGAGCTGTCAAGCCACCTTCGCCGCGGCGCCGCGATGCCCGCGGTGCGGCGACCGGCTGGTGACGCCGGCCGAGTCGTTCTCGTCGCTGTCGCACAAGGTCCCGCCGCCGCCGGACATCGTCCGCACCACCACCGCCGGCCGGATCACCATCGGCTGCGCGCTGGCGCTGGGGCTGTTCATCGGGCTGCGCGAGTGGGGGCTGGCCGTCGCCCCCGACCCGTCGTGGTGGAACGGGGCGGTGGGCGTGTTGCTGACGGTGGTCCTGCGGGCCGCCGGGGCGGCGGTCGGCGGACTGCTGGCGGGGTCCGGTCGCCCGGGGATGACCACCGGGGCGGCGGTCGGGCTGATCTGCGGCGGGCTGTACATGACGGCCGACGCCGCCAGCGACGCGGGGGCGCTGATCATCGACGGGGTGGTGTGGGCCGGGCTGGCGGTGGCCTCCGCTCTGGCCGGGGCGGTCGGCGGGCGGATGTGGCCGCCGCCGGCGCAGCTGCCCGACCCCAACCCGACGGCCTCCCGGCACGGCAGTTCGCTGGCGAGCCTGGTCACGGAGGGGGAGCAGAAGAAGAGCGCCCGGCCGATCGCCTGGGGGCGGCTGGGGCTGGCCCTGATCCTGCTAGTGGCCGCGGTGATCGGGGCGGACGCGGCCCGGCAGCTGCTCAAGCGGGGGTCGGCGGGGTTGCTGGAGATGGGCGGCCCGGCCCAGGCGCCACTGGTGGACGTGCAGCTGGCGGCCATCGGGGTGGTCGTGGCCGGGGCGGTCGCGGGGGCGTCCACCGGGGCCGGGCTACGGCACGGGGTCATCGCCGGCTTCCTTGGCGCGCTGGCGGTCCTGGGGCTGACGTCGGCCAACCTGGCGTCGGTCCAGGAGGTGGTCGAGGGGGTGTTGTGGGTGTACGGGCTGCCGACGGACGGCTCGGCAGGCGGTCAAGGGACGCTGGCGGTGGGCGGGTCGGTGTTCGCGCTGACCGCGCTGGCCGGCTGGTTCGGCAGCCAACTCTTCCCGGTCCTCGCCTCGAAGGCGCAGCTGACCCGGCTGGCACCTACGTAACCGCTGCGCGGTAAATCCCAAACCCCAAGCACCAAATCCCAAACAAGACCTGCTTCGTTTGGGATTTGGTGCTTGGGATTTGGGATTTTACCGACCTTGGAGGAGGTCGATCTGCCGGCATTCGCCCAGCGGCAGTTCGTCGTCGCCGGCCATCAGCACCCGGGCGCCGACGCCGCACGCCAGCCCGCCGGGCGCCTCCGGCCAGTCGGTCTCCCGCCCCAGAGCGAAATCGTCGCCGGCCTCGTCGGAGCGCGGGTAGACCAGCGGCACCTGCACCCGCAGCTCCGACCCGCCGGCCAGCGCCAGCTGCGCCGGCCGGACCGCCGCGTCCAGCACCCCGGCCGGCGGGTCGAGCGTCAGCCGGCGCAGGCGCTCCAGCGGCACCCAGGCGTACTCGCCGCCGAGGAACACCTCCAGCACCGAGGCGAACCGGTCGTCGGTGTCGCGCAGCCCCTCGAACTCGCGGCCGTCGATGTGCCCGGACAGGTACGGGCACGGCGAGACGGTGTCGGCCCGGTCGATCCAGTTCGTGGCGGCGTCGCCGTCGCCGTCGCGCAGGGCGCGGACGGCGTTCCACCGGCGGCGGGCGTGGACCGGCGGGTCGGCGAGGAACGCCGGCTTGCCGCCCCGACGTCGGCGGTGCTCGGCGCGCAAGAGCCGCAGGAACCCACCGCGGGAGGCGGGCCAGTTGGGGTCGTGGGATTGGATGGCCTTGAGCTGCTCGCGGGCGTCGGCCAGCCGGCCGGCGAGAGTGTACAACTCGAACAGGAACAACCGGGCGGTCGGGTCGTCCGGCTGGTCGTGGACGGTGGTTTCCTGGAGGGCGACCGCGTCGGCCAGTCGGCCGTCGGCAAGGGCGTCCCGGGGGGTCATCGCGGACTCCGACAGCGTGGGCGCACCCCCAGTATAGTCCGCTCGCCCGCCGCCCGGTTACGCCGCCCGGAGGACCGGCGCCCTCTCCGCCGGCAGTCGTTGACCGGTCCGCGCCTCGATCCAGCCCGTGACCTCGGCCGCGGTCATCACCTCGATCACGTCCAGCTCGCCGGTGAGCCACGACAACCGGCGGACCGCATCCCAGCTGGCCCGGACCGTCGGCTCGGCGAGCAGGACCGTCCGCTCGCCGTACACCCGCGGCACCGCTGAGAGCAGCTCCGGCCCCCACAGCCAGTCGTCGGACCCGGCGAACCCCGGCGGCAGCGTCCCGTCCGGCCGGAGCGCCTGCGGGCGGAAGAACTGGAACCGGGCGAACACCACCGGCCCCGGGCCGACGGCCGGCGCGTCGCGGTAGGCGGCGATCACCCGCGGGTCGGGTCGGGCGCCGGGCAGCAGCCCCTGGGCCGGGTCGCCGGTCACGGCGTCGGCCAGCAGGACGTGGAACTGATAAACGTCGGCCACCCCGCGGACCAGCACCCGGTATCCGGCCCGCGCGGCGGGGTGGATGACCCGCACCACCTCGTCGTCGGGCACGGCGAGCACCTCGGCGATCTGCCGGGCCTTCGGGTGGTCGGCGGCCAACGCCGCGGCGGCCTCGGTCAGCCCCGGCACCGCGCGGGCGGCGTGCCGGGCGTCGGCCCCGGCGGCCAGCACGGTCAGCGCGTCGTCGGCCAACTCCGCCAGCTCGACGCAGGCCCGCACGGCAGCCGGGTCGCGGCGGCTGACGGCGGCGATCACTGCCGTCGGCACCCGATCGCGGGCCGGCCGGACCGCGTTCCACTCCAGTTGCAGGTCGGGCTCGAAGAAGAACAGGTCCGGGACGCCCCACCGTCGGCGGCCAGCGTCGCGGCAGCGGTCGCGGAACCGGGCGGCGGCGCGGAGGGCGTCGCGGAGCCGGCCGAACAGGGGCAGCGCGGCGAAGGCCACGTCGGGGGCGGACGGCGGCGCGGCCGGGAGCGTGTGGGTCAAGGTGGCGTCCTCCGTGACGGCCCGGGATTAGCCCATATCCGGCTGGCGAGTTCAAGGCGAAGTGGGACGGGTCAGCGGCGCCGAGGCAGCCGGAGCCGAACGCTCTGGAGCCAGACGATCCGCCCCGACTCGTGGACTCCGAACCGGATGACGAGGGGGCGCTCGAATGCGATCCGGGTGCGGACACTCATGGCCGGGAGGTTCTCCCGGGCCTCGCCGTACCCCATCGGGTTCGTTTCGAGTTGGTCGAGGGCGGTCTGATAGGCGGCCAGCGCGTCGTCCGTAACGCCATGTCGGGCGGCGTCCTCGAACAGTACCTCAATTTCCTCGGCCACTTTCCGGGACATCGAGACCTGGTAACGGTCGGAACTCATCGGGGTCCGCCGGCATATTTCCCACGAAGCCGGGCGAGTAGGTCCCGGGCGCCCACCGATTCCTCAGGGGCGGGCGGCTGCCAGTTCGGGTCGGGCGGCACCAGTTCGTCCGCCAGCGCGTAGACCGCGGACCGGTACTCGTCCCGTTCGGACCGGACCCGTTCGAGTTCCCGTTCCAGTTCATCGACCCGGCGACGCAGGTCATCCGGTGACGGCCCGTTGGCGGCGGAAGTGGAATTGTGCAAGAGATAGCCCTCGGTGAGTGAGCCGGGCGGGGTCACCCGTTCAATTCTACCGCCTCCTCCCAGTGCTCGTACAGCCGCGGCAGCTGGGCCTTCGCCGCCTCCAGATCGGCCATCGTCTGCTTGAGACGCGGCGGATCCTTGTACAGGTCCACGCCCTGGAGCGCCGCCTCCAATCCGGTGATCGTTGCTTCGGTCGCCGCGATGTCCGCCTCCAGGTCCGGCACCTTGCGGTACGGGAACTTCCGCTTGCGCTTCACCTTGCCGGCCGGCAGCGGGGGGCCGTTGGGTGTTGAAGAACCCCCTCGCTGACGCTCGGGGTTCGCCTTGGCCGCTTGATCGCGGGACTGGCGCAGGAGTTCGTAGGTGTCGTAGTTGCCGTACACCACCTCGGCGCGGCCGTCGTGGAAGACGATCAGCACATCCGCTACCCGGTTCAGGAAGTACCGGTCGTGACTGACCACGATCGCCGTCCCGTCGAACGCCTTGAGCGCCTCTTCGAGGGAGTCGCAGGCCCAGATGTCGAGGTGGTTGGTCGGCTCGTCTAGCACCAACACGTTCGCCCCAGCCACCGTCAGCTTCGCAAGTGCCGCCCGGCTCCGCTCACCGCCGGAGAGTTCCCGCACCGGTTGCTCGACCGTCTCGCCGTGCAGGCCGAACGCGCCGAGCAGGTTGCGCATCTTCTGCTCGGTCAAGGACGGGTCTGGGTCCGGCCAGACCGCCCGCAGCAGCGGCTCGTGTTCCGGCAACAGCTTGAGGTGCTGGTCCAGGTAGCCGGGGAAGACGAGGTGGCCGCGCTGGACCACGCCCGCGGTCGGCTCCTCGTCACCCAGAAGGATGCGCAGCAGCGTCGTCTTGCCGCAGCCGTTCGGGCCCATGATGCCGAGCCGCTGGCCGCGCTTCACGTCGAAGTTCAGGTCCTCGAACAGCACCATGTTGCCGTAGCGCTTGGACAGGTCCTCGGCGTGGAAGACCACGTCGCCGGACCGCCGGACCTCGTCGAAGCGGATGCTCGGCCCCTCGACCCGCGTCGGCCGCCGGACTTCCTCCAGCCGCTCGATCGCCTTCATGCGCGACTGCGCCTGCCGGGCGAGCTGGCCGTAGTGGTTGCGGCGGATGTACTCTTCCTGTTTCTCGACGTACTCGCGCTGGGCTTCCCACTCCTTGTACTGCCGCTCGTACCGCTCCTCGCAGAGGCGGACGTACTGGTGGTAGTTGCCGGGGTAACTGGTGATCTTGCGGTCGTGCAGTTCGAGGACCTTCGTGGACACCCGGTCGAGGAAGTACCGGTCGTGGCTGACGACGAGCATCCCCTGCGGTTGGCGGACGAGGTAGTCCTCCAGCCAGCGGGTGGTGTCGATGTCGAGGTGGTTGCTCGGCTCGTCGAGCAGCATCACGTCCGGTGCGGACAGCAGCAGCTTGGCGAGCAGTAGTCTTCGTTGCTGACCGCCCGAGAAGGTGCTGACCTCGCGCTCGTAGTCCGCCTCGCGGAAGCCGAGGCCGGAGAGGACCTCGCCGACCCGGTGGTCGAGTTGGTAGGCGTCCTGCGCGTGGAGCTGTTCGCTCAGCCGGTCGAACCGGGCGGAGAGCTGCTTGCGCTCCGATTCGTCTGTGGTGTGGGCGAGCTGATCCGCGACGCGGACCATCTTGTCCTGGGTGGCGAGCAGTTCGTCGAACGCGGACTTCGCTTCCTGAAAGAGGGTGCGGCCCGGCGGGAACTCGTCGTCCTGCCGCAGCAGCCCGAGGCGGGCGCCGGCGTGGAGCTTGACGGACCCGGCCTCCGGCTCGTCGATCCCGGCGAGGACTTTGAGCAAGGTGGTCTTGCCCGCGCCGTTGGGACCGACGAAACCGGCCCGTTCGCCGGCGTGCAGCTCAAAGGTGACGTGCTCGAACAGCGGGGTGGCGTCGTACCCGCGGGCGAGGTC
>DASSAT010000132.1:0-3572 GCA_035699305.1 Fimbriiglobus sp.
CCGCAACGGCAGCAGTTACGGCGCGCCGACCGAGCTGGAAAGCGAGTTGGCCGAGCTGGTCGTCGAGGCGGTCCCGTCGGTCGAGCTGGTGCGGTTCGTCTCCAGCGGGACCGAGGCGTCGATGAGCGCCGTCCGGCTGGCCCGCGGGTTCACCGGCCGGGACGTGATCGTCAAGTTCGCCGGCTGCTACCACGGCCACGTCGATGCCCTACTGGTGTCCGCCGGGTCCAGCGCGCTGACGCACGGCGTCCCGAACTCCCCCGGCGTGCCGATCGGCTGCACACAGGACACGGTGGTCCTGCGCTACAACGACATCGAGGGGCTGAACGAGCTGTTCCGGGCCAAAGGGGACCGGATCGCCGGTGTTATTCTTGAGCCGGTCGTCGGCAACATGGGCGTGGTCGCGCCGACGCCCGAGTTCCGCCGGGAACTGCGCCGGCTGACGCAGCAGCACGGGGCGCTGTTGATCTACGACGAGGTGATGACCGGCTTCCGGCTCGCCTACGGCGGCGCCCAGGAACTCTACGGAGATAAGCCCGACCTGACGGTGCTGGGCAAGATCATTGGCGGCGGCTACCCGGTCGGGGCGTTCGGCGGGCGGGCGGACGTGATGGGCCGGGTGATGCCAGCCGGGCCGGTGTTCCAGGCCGGGACGCTCTCCGGCAACCCGGTCGCGATGGCCGCCGGGATTGCCACGTTGAAGGAGTTGAAGAAGACGAACCCCTACCTACGGCTGGCGCAGATGGGGGTGAGGCTCATCGAGGGGCTGGCCCGAGCGGCAACCGAGACGGATGTGACGTTCCGGATCAACTGCGTCGGCAGCATGTGGACGGTATTCTTCATCCACACCCACGGTCTTGTCTGCGACCTGGACAGCGCTCGCACAAGCGACACGGCCCGGTTCGCCCGCTTCTTCTGGGCGATGATGGACCGCGGCGTTTACCTGCCGTGCAGTCAGTTCGAGGCCGCGTTCCTGTCCGCGGCGATGACCGACGAGCATGTAACCGAGACCATCGCCGCGGCCCGCGAGGCGTTCCGGTCAGGTGCCGTCGCGTAGTGGGGGTCATGGTGGGGAGTGTGCGTCGGCGCTTGACATCCGGTGTTCTGGACTTATGGACACTATAGCGAGTTGGTCGCGCTCGCACGCTCGGACGGGGATCAGATGGCCACATTGCCACATCCCAAAGTGGCAATCTGCCCACCTGACTTCACCGGTTGAGGCGAGGACTGAAAATGACGGGGCAAGGTTGCCACATTGGCACATCCCCAAAGTGGCAACCTTGGCATCCATGACCCGTTGGCCGGTCAGCGCCCGCGAACGTGCCGGAGGCTGCTCGAATGAGACCCTTCCCCATCACCGCTCGCCGAGGAAGTGCCGCCCGGTCGGCCCTGCTCGTCGTCGCGGCGCTGGTCGTGATCGGCCTGCTCGGCTGGGTCGTGGCCAAACGCTACCGGCCGGACCTGTTCGACCGCGAGGCGGTCAACGCCGCCGAGTACGAGGCACTGCAATCGGCCCGGCTGAGCGCCACGCCGACCGCGGCGACGGATGTCGGCTGGCCGCAGTGGCTCGGCCCGACCCGCGATGGCCGGGCGCCCGCCGGACCCCTTCGGACCGACTGGGATGCCAACCCGCCCAAACCCGTCTGGAGCACTCCCTGCGGCGGCGGATACTCGTCGCTGAGCGTGGTCGGCGGGCGGGTCTACGGACTCGACCGCCAGGGCACGCGGGAGCGGCTGTTCTGCCTGGATGCGGAGAAGGGCACGCCGCTCTGGGAGACGGGCTGGGACGCCGACTACGCCGCGATGGACCACGGGGCCGGCCCGCGGGCGGCGCCGACCGTCCACGAGGGGCGGGTGTACGCCGTCGGCGCGGTCGGGAAGTTCGTCTGCGTCGAACTGCCGTCCGGCTCGTCCACGCCCAGGACACTCTGGGAACACGATCTGAAGGCCGAGTTCCAGGCCGACACCCCGACCTGGGGGTTCGCCAGCTCTCCCCTAATTGAAGGCGATTTGGTGATCGTCCAGGCGGGCGGCGACAAGGGGTCCGTCGTCGCGTTTGACAAGAAGTCCGGTGAGCTGCGCTGGGGGGCCGGCACGGACCCGAACGGGTACAGTTCACCGATCGCGGCGACGGTGGCCGGGGTCAGGCAAATCATCGCCGTCACCGGAACGGCGATCGTCGGCGTCCGGCCCGCCGACGGCAAGGTGCTCTGGCGGCACGACTGGCCGACTCGGTTCAACGGCAACATCGCCACGCCGCTGGTCGTCGGCGATTATGTGTTCGTTTCGTCCGCGTACTCCAAGGGCTGTTGTTTGCTGCGGCTCGCTGCGGACGGGGACGGGGTGACGGCCGAACGGGTCTACTACCGCAAGTCCCGGGTGATGGAGAACCACCACTCGACCTGCGTTTACAAGGACGGGTTCCTGTACGGCTTCGACAGCGACGTGTTCCGGTGCGTGGACCTGCGCAAGGGCGAGGTGAACGAGGACTGGACCGCCCGCGGGCTGAGCGGCGGCGTGGGCAAGGGCTGTCTGATCCTCGCGGACAAGTACCTGATCATCCAGACGCAGTCGGGCGACCTGTGCCTGGTGGACGCCGACCCGGCGGAGTTCCGGCTTCGCGGCCGGGTGGCCGACGTGCTGAGCGGGTCGGACTGCTGGGCGCTGCCGGTGCTGGTGGACGGACGGCTGTACCTGCGGGACCACACAAAGGTGGTCTGCCTCGATGTGCGTCCCAAGTGAGTCCGCCTCACAGATCGGCCAATCGCTTCACCGCCTCGTCGTGGACGCGGCCGTTGGAGGCGATCATCCCACGCCGCCGCGGCCCGGCGACGCCGTAGGTCACGGGGCTGCCGTCGAAGAGCGACATCCGGCCGCCGGCCTGCTCGACTAATACGTGGCCGGCACATATGTCCCAGTCGTGGAAGTTCGTGTAGTCGTTGACGTACAGCTCGGCCTCGCCACGGGCGACGATCGCCAGCTTCAGGCCCGCCGAATAGGTCTCGATCACCCGCGCCGGGCGGAGGACCGTCACCGCCAGCTTGGGCGGCTTGCCCGGCTTCGACCGGCTCTGCACCAGGGTCGATTCCGTGAGGTCGGCGCAGTCCGTCACACGGCACCGAACGGGCTTGCCACCGTCACTCTCGACCCAGCACCCGCTGCCGGCGGAGGCGTAGGTGATCCGACCGCGGACCGGCTCCAGCACCACGCCGACGACCGGCCGGCCGCCGATCGTCAGCCCGACCATGACCGAGAACTCGCCGTTCTTCATGGCGAACCCGCGGGTGCCGTCGATCGGGTCCACCACCCACACCCGGTCCGCTCCGGTTGGCGCGTCCGCGAGGGTCGGCGTCCGCTCCTCCGCCACCAGGCCGTCACCGGGGAACGCGGCCCTGAGATGTTTGAGGATGAGTTCCTGCGCCCCGTGATCGACGTGCGTGCTGATGCTCGCCGGCGCGTTCGGGATCGGCACGAACGACTCGTACTCCCTCAGCGCGTAGTCCCCGGCCAGCCGCGCGGCGGTAAGTGCTTCGGATAGCTCTCGTGCGTATTCCACCACCGCCCCCAGAACG
>DASSAT010000133.1:0-2955 GCA_035699305.1 Fimbriiglobus sp.
CCCGCGAATTTGCACCTGACCGAACGACGAGCTGCCGACGCCGTAGACGTGGATCGGTATCTCCAGCCGGGCGCACTCGCGGGCCAGGTCGATGAGGCTCTGCTGGCTGGCGTTCTCCCGGCCGTCGGTGACGAGGACCACCGCCGCGGGCATCTCGTTCTCGTCCCGGTTGAGCAGGTCGAAGACGCTCTGCACTAGAGCTGTCCGCGGCTCGGTGCCGGCCAGCGCGTCCACCCATTTGTTGTCGCGCGGATCCTTCGCGGATCGGCCGAGTCCGAACGACGCCGGCTGGAGTGGGCCGACGCTTTTCAGCTTCTCCAGCAGTTGCAGCCGGGGGTTGGTCAGCGCTGCCTTGGCGACTTCGAGTCGGGTCGGCTTCTCAGGCGTCTCCGCGGGGAGGTCGCCGGCCGAGGGCATCGGCCGGTCCGGCGGGACGAGGTCCAGCGCGACGGCGGCGCGCCACTTGTCGGGGAAGTTCGGCCGCGGGTCGCGGGTGGTCATGCTCTGCGAGTCGTCCACCAGCACCGCGACGGGCCGGGGCCGGTGGCCGCGGGTCTCGGTGAGCAACGTCGGCCGCAAGAGCAGGAGCAGGACGCTGGCGAGGGTGGCGGCCCGCAGCCCGGCCATGACCGCCCGCCGCCACGCTGGGACGCGGCCGGCCTCGCGGAGGTAGAGCAGCACCACTGCCGCGACGGCGAGGACGCCCATCGCCACGGCGAGCCACTTCGGGAACCACCCGCGGAACGCGAGGTCGGCGAACAGCGCGGTCGTGGCGGTAGCGTCGATCATCCCGATCACCATGCCTTCCCGCAGAACCACGCCCAGCCCGCTTCCGCCACGGCCGCGGCGAACACCAGCAGCAAGACCCAGACCGTCCACTCCCGCCGGCCGCGCTCGGCTGCGATCGTGCCCTCCGCGTCGGTCCCCGCGAGCAGCAGCACTGGTTTGAACCCGAGCACCTCCTCCGCCTCCGCGTCCGTCAGCGAATCGAGTGTTTCCGTCTCCCGAAGGTCCGGGGCGACCGCGAACCGCGGGCCCGACGGCGGGTCTTCGCCTTCGAGGCCGATCCGGTAGACGCCGGCAACGGTCGTGTCCGGTGCGGTGACGGTCCGCTTCTGCCCGCTGTTGCCGCCCTGGGCCTTGCCGAGCTTCACCCGCCGGTTGTCCGGCCGCAGCAACTCGAACCCGCGCGGCGCCTCCGGCGGGTACCAGACCAGCGGCTCGCCGGCTGTCCGGTTGACGCCGCTGGTCGCCTTGCCGGTCAGGTGCGACAGCGTCAGTTGCACGAATGATAGGTACGACCCGGCGCGGGCCGGCCAGTTCGACCAGCTCGCGTCGAGTGCCGTACCGACGAACACCACCTCGCCGTTGCCGAGTAGCCGGGACGCCAGGAGCGGCTTCTGGTCGGTCAGCCGCATTAACACTCGTCCGCCACTGCCAATCTCCCGCACTCCGATCATCTTCGCTACGTCCACGTCGGCGGTGACGGTGCGGAACGGCTCGTCGCGGAACCGGGCCAGGAACGACACCGCGTCGGCCGAGTCCGGGGCCGGCTTGAACGGCTGCTCCGGCTTGGTTGTGGCCGGCTCGTCCAGGTCGAACGGCAGCAGCCCCGCGCCCGCCGCGCCGAGGATCGCGTTGTACCGCTGCGGCACCACGTTGTCGCCGGCCGCGATCACCAGCCCGCCACCGTCCTTGACGAACTTGACGAGCCGGTCGATGAACTCCTTCGACAGCCCCAGCACCCCCGGCCGGTCGCCGTCGGACGCCGGGACGTTGCACAGGAAGCAGACGTCCGTCACCCCGAGCAGCCCCGGCCCAGCTTCTTCCGGCGGTGCGACCGTCACCCGGACGTGGTACTCGTCGAGCCGGTTCTCGGGCACCGGCAAGAGCGCGTTGCGGAGGAAGTGGCTGCCGGACTGTTTCGGGTCGCGGACGTCGGGGGTGCCGTCCACGATTAGCACTTGAATGCGGTCGCGGACTGGAATCAGCCGGTCGAGCGTGTTATCGCCGGGCAGGTCGTCGCCCTGGACCCGGGCGGTCAGGAGCCGCGGGCCGGCCTCGTCGAGCTTGGCCGTCAGCGTGACGGGATACGCCTGCCCCGGCTCAATCACCTCGACCGACCCGGACTCCTTCTCCTGCTGTCTGCCGTCAACCTCCAGGGTGACGGACAGGTTCCGCACCGGGGCTTTGCCGGTGTTCTTCAGCAGCACCGTCACCGGCAGCCGACTGTCGGTGTGGGGAATGCCGCCGGGGTAGGTGATGTCGGCCACGGCGACGTTGTTGACCGAACGGTCCGGGCTGCCGCACCGGACCACGACCAGGGTCGCCCGCTGCTTGATCTCGGCGGCCTTCGCCCGGACGGCCCCGGCCTGCCGGTCCCAGCCGGCCTTCTGCAGGTCGCCGAACAGGTAGACCTCCTTGTTCGCCCCGGCCCCGCGGTCCAGTGCGGCGAACGCCTCGTTCAGCCCGGGGAGGATGTCGCCGGTAAGGCTCGATAGCTCGACGTTTTGCACCACCTGCCGGGCCTGGTCGAGGTTCCCCGGCGTCACCGGGCCGAGGTGCGTCACCCGGTCCGAGCAGGCGTAGACCTGGACCGTCGAGTTCGCTGGCAGGTCGTCGATGACCCGCAGGGCTGCCTCCTTCGCCCGGTCAAGGCGGGACTTCTCGCCGTCGCGGGCGCCCATACTGTAGGAGGTGTCAAAGACGAACACCGCGTCGATGCTCTCGCCACGTCCGCCGGCAGTCAGCGCCCGCAGCGTCGGCCGGGCCAAGGCGAACGCCAGCAGCAGGAGCAGCAGACACCGCAGCGCCAGCAGTATCCACTCCTGGAACCGCAGCCGCCGGCTGGTCTGCTCGACCGCCTGCCGGAGGAACGTCATGGCCGCCCACGGCAGCCGGCGGTAGCGAGCCTTGTAGAAGAAGTGCAGGATGACCGGGACCGCCACCGCCGCG
>DASSAT010000134.1:0-9711 GCA_035699305.1 Fimbriiglobus sp.
GCCGCGCTCCCAGGGAAGGACAGGGCGCGGGTGGCGCCGGAAAGCCGCTCGCCTCGAGACGGCCGCGCTCCCAGGGAAGGACATCTGCTTGCGGGCGGGCGCCGCGGTCCTTTATAGTCGAGTGTACACACCTCGGCGGGGCCGCGGCCCGCCGGCCCGGGGATCACGAATGCCGGCCACCCCCTTGCCCCCGCTCCTCGAACGGAAGCTCGCCGACCTGGCCGCGTCGGCCCGCTGGCTGCTGGTGGTCCGCGGCCTCAGTTGCCTCGCCCTGGCCACCCTCGGCGGGGCCGCGCTCGCCGTCGGACTCGACGCCGCGTTCAACCTGCCCGCCTGGGTCCGCGGCGTGCTCCTGTGTGGCTGGCTCGTCTGGTGCGGGCTGGTGGCGTGGCGGCTGGTCGTGCGGCCGTGGCGCGACGGCGTCCCCGCGAGCGAACTGGCTGGACTTCTCGAACGGTACTTCCCAGGGCTGTCCGAGCGGCTCACGACTCTGGTCGAGCTGAACGACCGCGCCGACCCGGGCAACGGCTCCCGGGCACTGATCGGCGTGCTGGCGCGGGAGACCGACCAGCGCACCCGCCGGCTCGACTTCGCCCGGGTGGCGCCGACCCGGCCAGCGGTCGGGTTGGGGTCACTGGCGCTGGCGGTGTCGGTCCTGCTCCTGGCCCCGCTGGCGGTCGTGCCCGGGTCCGGCGAGCGGGTGCGGCGGTTCGTGCTGCCGTGGTACACGCCGCCGGCGGACGTCGCCTACCGGGTGGTGGTCTCCTCCGGCGACCCCGTGGTCCGCCGCGGCGAGGCGGTCACGCTCTCGGCGTACCTGGAGCCGACCCGCCCGGCCGCGGCCCTGCCCAACGCGGCGACACTGGTGGTGCGCGGCGCGGGGTCAACGGTCGAGAAGGCACTGCCGATGACCGGCGTCGAGGGGTCGGCGTTTCACCTGACCCTGCCCGGCGTGGCCGACGACTTCGAGTACCGCGTCCAGGCCGGTCCGGCCCGCAGCGAGTGGCACGCGGTCCTGGCCGCAGACCCCGTCGCCCTGGCCGACGGCACCACCCTGACCGTCCACCCGCCCGGCTACGCCGAGGGGATCGTGCCGTTCCAGGTCCGGGACGGGTTCGCGGAGTTCGACGTACTTCAGTTCGGCCGCGCGGTCCTCGACCTACGGTTCTCGTCGGCCCCGGCCGAGGTCTACCTGGAGTGGCGGCCGGCGGACCCCGGCAACCGGGTGCGGGTGCCGGTGCGGTTACGGGACGACCGGCTGGCAGGGTCCGCCGAGGTGGCCGTGCCGACCGACGGGACGCTGGTCCTGGTGCTGATCGGCGACCGCGGCGTGCGGACGGAACTCCCGGCCGCGGTGCGGGCCACGCCGGACGCGCCGCCCCGGTTCGAGAAGGTGGTCGGCTTGACTGGCGCGGCGCGGGACGTGCGCCCGGACGAGCGGGTGCCGATCGAGTTGGCCGCCCGCGACGACGTTCGCATCGAGTCGCTGCATGTCGAGTACTGCCTCAACAGCAACGAAGCGGATGTGCGGTCGGAGCCGGTCGCGCTGCCCGGGGTCGGCTCGAACCGGGCCGAGGGGGCGTTCGCCTTCGCGCTGGCCGGGAAGGCGAAGGAGGGGGAGACGCTGCTTTTCCGCGTCCGCGCGTCCGACAACCGGGCGGTGCCGGACCGCAAGCTCGGGCCGCAGCATGCCGTCTTCCCGCCGAGTGGGTGGGCGGTGCTGCGCGTCACCGCATCCGCCCGGCCGCTGGTCGAGCAGGAAGTCCTCGGCCAGCGGGACAAGGTGCGCGACCGGCTTGCGGACGCTGTGAAACTGGTCCAGGCCGCGAATGCCGACGTGACGGCGGTCAAGGCGGCAAGCTCCGCGGACGGGGCACTGAGCGCCGACCAGTCGGTGCGACTGCGGCGGAGCCGGGAGGCGGCGGCCGACGCCGGCCGGCTGCTCGAAGCCCTGGCGGACGAGGCCGCGCTGACCCCGGACCTGCGGCCGCTGGCGACGGCCGTCCGCGAGGTGACGGCCGGGCCGCTGCGGGTCGCCGGCGACTCGATCCGGGCCGCCGAGACGGACCAGACCCAGACGGGGCGCGACAAGGCGCTCGCCGCCGCGTCGGACCGGCTCACTGAGACACTGGCGAAGCTGGCCGAGCTGGACGCCCGCAACGAGAAGACCGCCCAGACGCGGCTCGATCGCCACACGCTGCGTCAGATCGCCGACGATGAGGCGGCGCTTGCGGACCGGGCCAACGGGAACGCTCCGGCCGACGAGCTGTCCCGGACGCAGCGCGACCTGATCGCCCGACTGAACGAGGTGGTCGCCCGCAGTGAGCCTCTGCGAGCGGCGATGGATGCCGCCGCCGGCGTGCACTTGCACGATCTATTGGCGCGAGTGCGGAAGCTAGCCGAGGACTACGCCACGCTCGACCGGGCCGTCCGCGACACCGAGCAGGCAGCGCGGCTGCGGCGGACCGAGGAGCTGGCCCGCCGCCAGCGCGACCTGTCGGCCGAGGCGGCGCGGCTGGCAACCCGGACCGAGGCTGCCGCCCGGCAGGCCGTGACCGCGCCGCTCGCGCGCCAACCGTTCGACCGCGCGGCGGAGGAGTTGGCCCGCGGCGACACCGACCGGGCGTTGACCGAGCAGGAGAAGGCGGCCGGCGAACTGGACCGACTGGCCGAGGCGTTCGCCCGCGCTGCCGCGGCCCGCGGCGACATCCGCGAGGCCGCCCGACAGATCGCCCGCTGGCAGGACGACCTCCGCCGCCGCTACACCGACGCGACGCCCACAACCGACGAGCAGCGCAAGCCGTTCCTCGACGAACAGCGAGTCGTGCGTGAGGCGGTCGAACGACTCCGGCGGCCGGGTGCTGATACTGAACTGGCGCGGATCGAACAGGCCGCGCGAGATACATCGCGGGATGCAGCCGAAGCACTCGCCCGCAAGCCGGCCGACGCCCCCGCCGCGCTCCAGCGGGCCGTGGACGCGCTGACAAAGCTGGCTGACCGGATGCCGTCCCTTGAGGAGCGGACCCGGCAGGCCAAGGTCCGACTGGACGAACTCCGCAAGGCCCAGGAGGAGGTCTCCCGCGGCGCCGACGAGGCTGTGCGGCAGGCCGACCGGGACGCGCTCGGCCGCAAGCTCGACGCGACCGCCGCCCGACAAGACGCTCTGGCCCGGAAGCTTCGAGACCTCGACGTACCCGGCCATGAGCTTCGCCGGAATGTCGTCGCGGCGGCGGCGCGGTCGGCCGCCGCCGACCTGCGGGCCGGGCTGTTACCCGACGTCCCGATCTCGCAGCAGGAGGTCCGCCGACAACTCAACCGGCTGCGACAGGCGGTAGACGGCACATCCCCGACGGACGAGCAGGCGGTCGAACTGGCCCGCCTCCAGGGCGACGTTGCCGACGCCGCGGCTCACCTCCCTGCCAAGCCGACCGCCGACCAACTCCAATCAGTCCAGAAACTTCAACGTGAGGTCGCGCGCCGGCTCGGTGCGCTGAACGCTCCCGAGGCGACCGGGCCGCTCGCCGCGGCGAAGGAGGCCGTCGGCACCGCGGAGGACGAGGTCCGCAAGGCGGACCGCCCCGACGAACTGCGGAAGAAGACCCGGGAGGCAGCCGACGCCATGACGCGATTGGCCAACCGCCTCTCGGGCGCCGAGTCCGAACTGGATCGGGTCGAGCGGCTGGCTCGGGAGTCGGCGGCGAGGGCCAAGCAGTTCGAGCGACAGCCGGCCGACGCCGAGGCCACGTCCGCGGCGCGTCGGCAACTCGACGAGTTGGAGCTGACGCGCACCGGCAAGGCGCAGGCCGCCAGGCAGCAGGCCGTCGATGCGCTGCGGCGGCTCCGGCAGTCCGGCACCGCGGCCCACCAGCGCGACGCGGCCGACGCCCTGCGGCGGCTGGCCGACGAGATGGCCCGCCACGGCGACCGGTCCGCCGCCCTTCGCCCGGCCGGCCCGCCGGCCCCGACCGCCGCCGACGAACTTCGCCGACTGACCGGGGCCGGCCGCCTCCCGACCGACCGCGACGCCGCGGCCGCCAAGGACCTCGCCCGGCGCCAGCGTGAGCTGCGCGATGCCGTCTCGGAGGCGGCCGTCGAGCTGGCCCGTGGGGTACGTGCGTCGAAAGATGACGCGCTCGGCCGGGCCGCGACCAATCACCGGAAGCGGCAGGAAGAACTCGTCGCGGAGGCCGACCGGCTCCGCGACGCGCTGCGGGGTGTGTCCGACGAGGCGTCCGACTCGCCCCTCGGACAGGCCGCGACCGCCACCGACCAGGCCCGGGAGCAGATGTCGCAGGCCGCGCAGGGCGCGGCCACCGGACGGGCGCAGCTGGCGGCCGAGGCCCGCGCCAGGGCCGGCGCTGCACTCGCCCGGGCGATCGCCGACGCCGCCAGGGCGGCCGGCTCAAGCCCCACACCGACCGCACTCGACCGCGACGCCCTCGACGCGGGGGGTGCCGTCCGCCGGGCCGGCGACCAGATGCGGCACGCGGAGTCGCAGATCGGCAAGCCGAACGGCAACGCGACCGGTTCCATGCGCCGGGCCGCCGACGCGCTCACCCAGGCGGCTGGGGCGCTCAGCCGCTCTCTCGGCGGACGGCCTGCTGCGGCCGCCCCGCCGCCCGGTAGCGCCGGCCCGCGGACCGACACCCTGCCGGCGGAGGTCGTCGGCCGGTTCGACCGGCCGTGGGGCGAACTCCCGGGGGACGTGCGGTCGCAGATCATCCAGGAGCTGGCCGCGAAGTACGGCGAGGACTACGCCCGCTCCATCAAGCTCTACTTCGAGTCGCTCGCCGAGCGGAAGTGACCCAGGCCGCCGCCATGAAATCCCTCCTCACGCTTGCCACCCTGGCCGCCTGCGCCGGCCCGGCGTCCGCCCAGCCGGCCAGAGGGTCGGCGGACGAGGCCATCGACCGCGGGCTGGCCTACCTGCACAACACCCAGAACCGCGACGGCAGCTGGTCGGTCGAGTGGCGGGGCCGGTTCGGCGCCCCCGGCAACCCGCGCGGCGTCGGCGGGTCGGCGGACCTCGCCGTCACCGCCCTGTCCGTCATGGCGTTCCTGTCGGCCGGCCACGTCCCCGGCGAGGGGCCGTACCGCGACACGGTGGACCGCGGCGTCCGCTACGTCATGACCCGGCAGTCCCGCACCGGGCTGTTCCCCGCCCCGTTGGACAGCAACACCGAGATGTACTACCAGGGGATTTGCACGCTGATGCTGGCCGAGGTGGTCGGCATGGTGGACGGCCGGCTGGCCGACGACCTGCGCGCCCGGTTGACGGCCGCGGTCCGGGTGATCCTGGAGGCCCAGCGCAAGTCCGGCCGCGATGTCGGCGGGTGGCGTTACTCCGTCCACGGCTCCGACGCCGATCTGAGCGTCACCGGCTGGCAGCTGCTGGCGCTGCGGGCGGCCAAGAACGTCGGCTGCGACGTGCCACCCGACCGAATTCAAGCCGCCGTGGACTACGTCCGCAAGTGCCACGATCCGCGGACCGGCGGCTACACCTACGTCGTCTACGGCAACGTCACCACCCCCTGCACCGGGACCGGCGTGCTGGCGCTGGCGCTGTGTGGCAAGGATTACCACAAGTCGCCGGACGCCGTCCAGGCCGCGTCGTACCTGTTGCAGACCCCGCTCGTCCCGGGCCGGCCGCACTTCTACTACGGCGTCTACTACGTGTCGCAAGCGATGTTCCAGATGGGCGACGCGCTCGGCACCAACTACTGGACGTCGTACCGCGAGGAGCTGCACCGGCTCCTGTTGCGGACGGCGCCGCCGCGGGCGGATGGGGCGTGGGGCGGGCGGGGGCTGGACGACGGCCGACTCGGCCCGGCGTACTGCACCGCGATGGCGGTCCTCGCCCTGACGGTCGAGTACCGGCTGCTGCCGATCTACCAGCGGTTCGACGAGCCGCGGGAACGGGACGGGATCGAGCGGTAGAAGTGCCTGTCGGTCACTTCTTGTTGGTGTTGGTGTCGGCGTTCGGCGGCCGGTCGTAGTCCTTGTTCTGACCGCGGCCTCCGCCCCCGCCACAACCGACCCCGGCCAGCGCGACCGCGGCAATCAGCCCCAACATGACGATGCGACGGACCATCTCAGACTCCGGTCGGGAAATGCGAAAGGCCGACCGGGCTGGCCGGTCGGCCTCGTGGCCGGGCCAGCGAGCCTAGGTCTTGCTGGTGGTGGAAGTCTTGGTCGTGCTGCTGCTGCTACCGCAGCCGACCAGGCCGGCGGTGGCGAACCCGAACACCAGAGCCAGGACGAGCAACTTCTTCATCGCGTTCTCCTTGAGGGGGTGTGAAACAACCAAGAACCCGGATTGGGGCCCTTAGGTCTTCTTGGTGGTGGAGGTCTTGGTCGTGCTGCTGCTGCTACCGCAGCCGACCAGGCCGGCGGTGGCGAACCCGAACACCAGGGCCAGGACGAGCAACTTCTTCATCGCGTTCTCCTTGGGGTGGACACCACGTTCGTCGGCCGGATCGGCGCAATCCGGCTCCATAATCCGGCTTGCGGTACGCCCCCGGCGGACCAGCCCGGCGGGGCGTAACCTCTTGCATACGGATGCGCCGCCCTGTCGGATATTCCCGAAAAAAATCCTACCCCGGCGATTCGGAAATACCTAGCGTCTCCCGGGGCGGGCCGAACGGCCCCCAGTCGGGCGGCGTTCTTACCCCGGGCGGGAATAAACCGCCCGGTTCGGGTTCGGTACTGGTAGCAAGGAACACGCGGCATGGCGTCAGCCGGCACGGGCGTCCGGGATCTGATCGACGCCCATTACGACTCGCTGTACCGGTACGCCTACCGGCTGTCCGGGTCCGCGGCCGACGCCGAGGACCTGACCCAGGAGGCGTTCGGCAAGGCGCTGGCCCGGCTGGGGCAACTGCGCGACCGCGACCGGGCCAAGGGGTGGCTTTTCCGCATCCTGCGGAACGCCTACCTGCACCGGGTCCGGGACGAGCGGCGGCACCGGACCGTGTCGCTGGATTGCGTCGGCGACCTGCCGGACGACGCCGAGGAGCCGGCCCCGGAGGTGGACTCGGCGAAGCTGCAGGAGGCGCTAAACGGTCTGGACGAGGCGTTCCGCACCCCGGTAATCTTGTTCTACTTCGAGGACTTCAGTTACCGAGACATCGCGGACCAGATGGACTTGCCGATCGGCACCGTGATGTCTCGTTTGGCCCGGGCCAAGGCGTACCTGCGGGGCCGGCTCGCCCCGCCCGCCGACCCGGTGGCCGGCGGCCCACGGAGGGCGACCGATGGACTGCCCTAGCACCCGCCTGCTGCTGGCCTACCGCCGTCCCGGCGGCCCGGCTGAGCTTGCGCCGCAGGACGTGGCCGAGCTAGACCTTCACCTCGCCGAGTGCCCCGCCTGCACCGCCGTCGCCCGCCGCCACGACCGGTTCGACGCGGCCGTCGGCCCCGCGATGCGGGCCGTGGCCGTCCCCGCCGGGCTGCGCGACCGACTCCTGACCGCCGCCCTGGCCCGCAGCGGGGCCATCTGGCGGCAGACTCTCTACCGATACGCCACCGCGGCGTCGATCCTGGTGGTGTTCGCCCTGACGGTTGCCGGGGTGGTGCTGGCCTTCCGGCCCGCGTTCGACACCGACCAGGTCGGCAGCCGGTCCGCGATGCGGTACGAGGCTCCGGAGCCGGCCGTCCGCGACTTCCTCGTCGAGGCGGACGTGCCGACCACGCTCCCCTACGACTTCGACTTCGCCCTCCTCGATACCCCCGGGCAGGTCGGGTACGACCGGATCGACGGGCGGTACGTGCCGTGGGTGCAGTTCCGGCTCCCGCCGCGGCCCGGCGACATCCGGCCGAACGTCGCCAAGGTCCTGATCGTCCGCAAGAGCAGCTTCAAGCTCGACCCGGACCACTTCCGCACCACCCAGAACAGCTTCATCAACGTCCTGGCGGTCCCGGACGACGGCCGCGGGGTCGGCTACGTCATCCAGTTCACCACGCCGAACCTGGAGCCGTTCCTCAAGCCCGCCCTGCCGCGCTTCTGAAAGACCCCCTCCCCTCGCGGTGTAGAATTCCAATGACGGGACCGGCGGCGACCCGGCCGACCGGCCCGGGGATGAGGGCGTCATGCACGTCGAGTTGAAGTATTGCAGCCAGTGAGGGTATGAGCCGAAAGCCCTCAGTTTGACGGGCAAACTGCTCCTGGCATACAAGCAGAAGATCGCCGACCTGAAGCTGATCCCCGCCGGCGGCGGCGCGTTCGAGCTGACGGTCAACGGCGAGTTGGTGTACTCGAAGCTGGCGACCGGCCAGTTCCCCGACGAGGACGCGATCACCGACGCGGTCGGATCGTGGCTGAAGAAGAAGTAGCCGGGTCGGTGCGCCGGCCCGTAGGCTAACGGGGAGGGGCGGCGTGCCCTTCCCCGTTCGTGTTGGTCCTGGGACCGCGGCCGGGACGGCCGCTCTTGCTCCACGGGTCGGGATGCTGAGGTATTGCCAAGGCCTCTGACCGGACCAGCAAAAGCGGCCGGGACGGCCGCGGTCCCAGGGAGGAGTTCCGATGGGACTGTTCGGCCGGAAGAAGCGGCTCACGGACTACGCGTCCTGCGCGGGGTGAGCGGGCAAGCTGGCCCCGCAAGGCATCGCTCAGGTCCTGAGCTATCTTCCGAAGACCGCGCGCGACCCGAACCTGCTCGTCGGCACCGAGACGCACGACGACGCGGGCGTGTACCGGCTCGCGCCCGACCTGGCCATCGTCCAGACGGTGGACTTCTTCCCGCCGGTGGTGGACGACCCGACGACGTTCGGCCGCATCGCCGCTGCCAACTCGCTCAGCGACGTGTACGCGATGGGCGGGACGCCGGTCACGGCGATGAACATCGTCGGCTACCCGGACGACCGGCTCGGGCTGGAGTGGCTGGGGCTGATCCTCCAGGGCGGGGCCGAGCGCTGCCAGGCGGCCGGCTGCACGGTGGTCGGCGGCCACACCGTCCGCGACGCCGAGATCAAGTTCGGCCTGTCCGTCACCGGGACCGTCCACCCGGACAAGGTCGTCACCAACGCCGCCGCCCGACCCGGCGACGTGCTAGTGTTGACCAAGCCGCTCGGCACCGGGTTCGTCACGACCGCGGCCAAGGCGCAGGAGTGCCCGGAGGAGTTGTTGAACGCCGCGTGCGAGAGCATGATCCAGCTCAACGCGGTCGGCCGGGACGCCATGCTGGCGGTCGGGGCCAGTGCCGCCACGGATGTCACTGGCTTCGGCCTCGTCGGCCACGCCCTGGAAATGGCCGACGGCAGCGGGGTGACACTTGAATTGCGGCTCGGGGCGCTGCCGCTGCTCCGCGGGATCGAGCGGATCGACGTGACCCGCTTCCGCACCCGGGCGAGCAAGACCAACCGCGAGTACACCGAGAAGTCCACCCGGTTCGACGGCACCCCGGACCCGTTCCGGGTCGAGTTCCTCTACGACGCCCAGACCTCCGGCGGGCTGCTCATCAGCGTCCGCCAGGACCGGACGGACGAGTTGATAAGGCTCCTGAAGGCCGGCGAGGCGATGGCCGCCGCCGTCATCGGCGAGGTCCGCCAGCGTGAGGCGAAATCGCTTGTCGTAACAGCCTGAGGCCATCGGTTGGGAGGGCGAGACTCCTGCCGAGCCTCTTGTTCCCTCCCCCCTTGGGGGGGAGGGCCGGGGTGGGGGGTGAGAGCTTCACCCGCTCCGCGACATCGTTCCCGACTTGGGAAGCGCCCCCC
>DASSAT010000135.1:0-8432 GCA_035699305.1 Fimbriiglobus sp.
CGCGAGCGGTCTTCGCCGAACCGCTCGCGGAGCGAGCGGACTACATTGGAGGTTCAGCGTGATCGTCGCCGTGGTGCCGGCGTGCGGCCACAGCACGCGGATGGGTCGGCCGAAGCTGTCGCTGCCGCTGGGCGACGGGACGGTCCTCGGACACCTCGTCGCCGCGCTGCGAGAGGGTGGAGCGGACCGCGTGGTCGTGGTGGTCGGCCCGCACGTCCGCGAGTTAACCCCTATCGCCGAAGCCGCGGGAGCGGACGTGCTATCGCTCGCGGAGCCGACCGCCGACATGCGGGCGACGGTCGAACACGGCCTGAAGTGGATCGCGGCGAACGTGGGACCGCAACCGGACGGCTGGCTACTCGCCCCGGCCGACCACCCGGCCGTGACCGTGGATGTCGTCCGCCGATTGTGCGAGAGCTTCCGGGCGCAGGGAGCGCGTCCGGTCGTGGTGCCGGTCCACGACGGGAAGCGCGGCCACCCGACGCTGGTCCCGTGGCGGCTGGCCGGCGAGGTGCCGCGGATACCGGCGGGGCAAGGGATCAACGCCCTGCTGCGGACCGCGGAGACGGTGGAGGTGCCGGCGGCCAGCGCCGGCGTGCTGGCCGACCTGGACACCCCCGACGACTACGAGCGGCTACGCGCGACGTGGCCGGGATAGCGCGTCGGTTCGGGGTTTTGGGACGGCGAGGCTGCTGCTCGCCGTCCCAGGGTGACGCCCCAGTTCTACCCGCCGTAGTTGCTAGACTTGCCCGCTCAAGGACCGCCTGGCGGTGTCCCGGAGCGGTCCTCCAGCAGGGCCAACCCGAGCAACCCGACGAGGGACAGGAACCCGAGTAAGCACCACCACGGACTGCGACCCTTGGCCATCGCGTAGTAGGCCAGCCCGATCATCAGGAGCACCGTCCCGGCCAACACGATCAGCCGGAGCAAGTTGTCGGGCACCGACGGCCAGACCGCGTACACCAGGTACGGCGCCGCCAGTTGCAGCAACACTCCCGGCACACCGTACCGCAAGCTGGTGCGATTCAACTGAGGGTCCATCTATTTGCCCTTTGCCGCCGAACGCACCTGCGCAGCAGCGTCGGCCGTGCGGCTGGTCGGACCGGCTACCGCCCGACCAGCCGCCGGGCTAGTCCGTCAACATCCGCCAACGTCGGCCGGCTGAATCGGAGCCGGCCGTCGTCGGTCAGGTCGGACATCTTGAACACCTGGACGATGACCGCCCCGCGGGTGACACCGCCGCCCGGCTCCGGCACGGCCGGCGTCGATTCGAACCGGAGGCCGAAGTTCGCCGCTTTCGGATAGGCCGCAGCGAACGCCCGGAGCCGGTCGCGCTCGGCGGCGGCCAACTGGACCTGAATGAAATTCGTGGCCCACGTCGGCCAGGTGGACACGGACTCGACCCGGACCCCGGTCAGTTGCCGGTCGGGGAAGTAGTACAGCGTCCTGCCGTCGGGGAGCCCGACTCTTAGGGTGCTGTCGGCCAAGAACTCCAGGGCTCCGGGTACCGCCCTGGAGACGACCAGGTGGACCGCCAGGGCCGGTGCGGTCCCGTCGGCCGGGCGGTAGGTCTTCGCGTCCGACGGCAGCGGCGCCGGGGACCGAGGCGAAGTTGGTGCCGCCTCGTCGGCCGGGCGGTTGGTCTTCGCGCAGCTGGCGAGCAAGCACGCGACCAAGAAGACAAGGGTGATGTGAGTACTCATGGGCAAGCTCCATCGGATGCCGATACTTTCCCATCCTCCTACTGATCCGCAGGTTGCCGAGGTTGTCTCGGAAATACTTGTCTGCATGCCGTTCTTCAGCCCGAAGGGCTGGGAGTTCTCAGCCCGGGGCAACGCCCCGGGGACGGTCGCCCGACGGCTCCCAGCCCGAAGGGCTGGGACAACGCGGCCTGTCCCAGCCCTTCGGGCTGGATCGGTGTTGTTGTCCCTCCCCGGGGCGGTGCCCCGGGCTGAGAACTCCCAGCCCTTCGGGCTGAAGACTCGATACACAACTCCGGCTACCTGCGGGTCAGTAACGCGCTAGCGCGGCAGCGGTGGCTGCGCCGAGCATCGTGACCTCCCAAGACGCCAACGACGCGGCCGCCGGCTCCAGTGGCTGGTTGGGCGGCGCACCGGAACTGGCTATGGTCGCGTACTTCGCAAGCGTCCCCAGCCCATGAGGGCAAAGAGAAGAGCCATCGGCGCGCCAACGACCAGAGCGCCCACTAGCGGCCACGAGAGATCCCAGCTCTTCCACAGTGCGAAGCCCAGCAGCGCGCCAATCAGTGCTCCGATCAAAGCAGAGCCACCTGGCAAGCCGAGCTTTCTCACCAGGGTGATGACGATCGCGTTGGCCTCCACAGCACCCAGGAGGTGAAGGGCGGCGCGTAACACCAGGCCCACGACGCCGCCGACCACTGCGCCTACCACGACGGCTGATTCGCCCATGTGGGCCAAGGCCCGCCCCCCCAGTGCGGCACCGACCACGCCGCCAGAAAGCCCCCAGATAATGGCGTCGAAGGTGAGAAAGCCCCGTTGCCGCCGCACCGCCCCTTGCACTGCCTCACCGAGGTTCGGCGGTGCCGTGGGCTTCTCCGTGGCCCAGCGAAACGCCTGGTAGGGTTGCGCCGTCAGCGGCCTGAGCAGCCAGGATAAGCCCACAAGGAGTAGGTAGCCGATGACCCCCCAAGCGATGATCCAGCCGATTCTTGCATACACCGCCCAGGCTATTGCGGCTCCACAGAAAGCTCCGAAAGCGCCTGCGAGCAGGCTTCCAGCAAGATGGTCAGACCACCCACGTCTCTCGGCCCGGGACGATGGTGCTGCTCGCCCCTCAGGTGTCCCAGCGTTGTCTTGGTGCGGCGAGTCGGTCATGTCTTGCTCCTGCTCGCGTCATGCCCCCAATGTGATGGTCAGTAAGTTACTTCGCGGCCTGGCTCGATCTATTAGGTATATTCATAAGTCGCCGCGATTACGTTACCACGCAAAACCTCTCCTTCCCAGAAATATCCGGTGCTCATCTTCTGGAGGACGGTCACGGCTCCGCAGCCCAACGACTCTGCTTAGGCGCGGTCGAACCAACGAACTGATCACGCTCCGGTCCGCTTGATTTGGTACGTAGCCGAGCAACTTCGGTTGCGGCATCGGGACGGGGTCAGCCGAACAGGCTCGCGACGGCGACCCGGAACCCCGGCAGGTCCGCGCCGCCGGCCAACTCCTGCCGGGCGTTGAACAACTCCGGCTCGACCCCGGGGCGGTACACCGTCGCCGTCCGACGGTGCGGGTCCAGCACCCACACTTGCCGGACGCCGGCCGCCAGGTACGCGTCAATCTTGTCGTCCCCCCGCTGGCGAACCTCCCCCGGGGATACGATTTCCACCGCCAGTACCGGTACCCCGACCACCGTCGTCCAGTCCTCCGTCTGGGCCGCCATCACTTCCGCTGAGATGTACGTCACGTCCACACCGAATGCCGTATCCGGGTCGGCCCCCAGCCGGACCCCGGCGTCCCCAGTCAGGATTTGCCCCCGCGGTTCCGGCTGGCCGTCCAGCCAATTGTCCAGGAACTTGGCCACGCGGGTCATGGCGCGGCTGTGGAAGCGGTTCCGCTCGGGCATCGGATACTCCCGCAACTCGCCAGCGATCAGGAGTCGATCGACCCGGTCGTCCGGCGGCAGGGCCAGGTACTCGGCCGTCGTCATCGGTGCGGTCGCTGTCGGCATAGTCTCTCCTCCAGTGCGGCGGTGCATTCTACCACCCCCCGCGCCGCGCTCGCCACCCCGCCCCGCGGGCGATAAGAACAACCGCGGCTTCCCACTCGGGGGACTGTTGGCATGGCGTCGGAACCCCTCGGCATCGCGCTGGTCGGCTGCGGCACCGTCGGCACCGGCGTCGCCCGGCTTCTCCTCGACCACAAGGACCGCCTCGCCCGCCGCGCCGGCCGGCCGCTCGCGCTGCGCCGGGTCGTCGTCCGCGACCCGCACAAGACCCGGCTCGCCGACCTCCCCCGCGACCTGCTCACCACCGACCCGCAGGCCGCCCTCGCCGACCCGGCCGTCCACGTCGTCGCCGAGTTGGTCGGCGGCACCACCTTCGCCCGGCAACTCGTCCTCGACGCGCTGGCCGCCGGCAAGCACGTCGTCACCGCCAACAAGGCGCTGCTGGCCGAGCACGGCCCCGAGGTGTTCGAGGCCGCCCGCAAGGCGGAGCGCGCCGTCTGCTTCGAGGCGGCCGTCGCCGGCGGGGTGCCGATCATCCGCGCCCTCGCGGAGAGCCTGGCCGCCAACCAGGTGACCGCCATCCAGGGCATCCTCAACGGCACCTCGAACTACATCCTCACCGCGATGGCCGAGGACGGTGCCACCTACGCCGCCGCCCTGGCCGATGCGCAGCGGCTCGGGTACGCCGAGGCCGACCCGACCCTGGACGTGGACGGGTCCGACGCCGCCCACAAGCTGGCCATCCTCGCCCAGATCGCGTTCGGCGTGGTCGCCAAGCCGACCGACATCGAGCGGCAGGGCATCGACCGGGTGGACGCGATGGACGTCCGCTTCGCCGCCGAACTCGGCTACACGATCAAGCTGCTGGCGGAGGCGTGGGCCTCGTCGGACGAGTCGCAAGTCGCAAGTCGTCAAGTCTCAAGTCAACAGCCGGGGGCCAACTCGGGGACTTGCGACTTGCGACTTGCAGACTTGAAGACTGTTGCCTTGCATGTCGCGCCGGTGCTGCTAAGGCACACGGACATGCTGGCGCAGGTGCGCGGGGCGCACAACGCGGTGCAGGTGGTCGGGGACGTGGTCGGCGAGACGCTCTACCAGGGGCCGGGGGCCGGGATGATGCCGACCGCCGGCGCCGTCGTCTCGGACCTGATCGACGTGGCCGTCGGCCGGGCGCAGCGGACGTTCGCGGCGGCGAAGCTCTGGGGCCGCGAGGGCAACGGCTTCACCGTCGAGCCGTCCGAGCGGGTGCGCAGCCGGTTCTACCTGCGGCTCTTGGTGCTCGACCGGCCGGGCACGCTGGCCGACGTCTGCCGGGCGCTGGCCGACCAGGGGATCAGCATCTCGTCGGTGATCCAGCACGAGGCGCAGGAGGGGCACCCGGAGCAGACGGTGCCGCTGGTCGTCATGACTCATACCGCGGAGACGGGGCGGTTCCGCGCCGCGGTGGCGGCGATCGACCGGCTGCCGGGCGTGGCGACCCCGGCGGTGTCCTACTCGGTGGACGACTGACGCCGGAGCCGATCGATTCGCTACCGTCTTGTTCCCTCCCCCCTTGGGGGGGGGAGGGTTAGGGTGGGGGGGAAGAGGCATCACCCGGTCGGTCACATCGCCTCCGACTCGGGGAGCTACCCCCCCACCCTAACCCTCCCCCCCAAGGGGGGAGGGAACCAAACCAAGACGGTAGCGAATCCATGCGACCCGGTATGACGCCGGATCGCGGGCCGCAGCACGTGTAGTCCTCAGAGCTTCAGGAACAGCCGGCGGCGATACATCCAGAACAGGATGAGCCAGTACACCCCGAGCAGCGCCGCCCCGGAGGCGAGTGGCTCGTACGGGCCGAACCGGGTGAACACGTCCCGGCCCAGGTGCGTCCGCACCGACGACAGGACGAACCCGCCGATCAGGTGGGCCAGGCAGTACGCGGTTATCGCGTTCGCCCCGACCACCCGCAACGGGAACGACCAGCCCCGCGGGCCGCCGGTGTCGAGCACGGCCGCGAACCCGGCCAGCAGCAGGAAACACCAGCCGCCGCTAAAGAGCACCCAACTCGGCGTCCAGATCCGCTTGACGCTCGGGCACACGCCCGCGGCGTCCAGCCCCCAGCCGGCGGCGAGCATCAGTACCCCCGCGAGGGCGAGCCGCCCGACCTTGCCCCAGGCCGACCCGGGCGCCCGCAGCCAGCCGCCGGCGATCAGCCCGAGGATCATCGTCCCGAGGGTCGGGATGAAGCTGAGGGTGGCGTACCCGCCGCCGTTGTGGGTGAACGGCTGCTCGCGCGGGAACAGGTTGAGGAACCAGCGGTCGAACGCCCACGCGAGGTTCGAGTTCTTGTCCCAGTGGGCGGCGAACCCGGTCAGGTGCGGCCAGTCCGGCGGGACGCCGACCGCCCGCCAGTCGAAGCTCGGTCCCGGCGTCGGGTACGCGGCGAACGCCGCCCAGTAGCCGACCAGGATGACCGCCAGGGCCGCCCACCAGACGGCCGGGCGGGCGTGGCCGAGCAGGAACAGGAAGAAGTACCCCAGGCCGATCTGGGAGAGGGTGTCCTCGAAGGTGAAGTACGTCTGCGGCCGGCCGATCGAGCGGAGGAACACGCCGAGGGCGACGAGGAGCGCCGACCGCCACAGGGCGTGCAGGGTGGTGCGCCAGGCCGGCTCGCCGCGGGCCGCGCGGGCGGCCAGCGAGAACGGCAGCGCGACCCCGACCAGGAGCGAGAACGACGGCTGGATCAGGTCGTGCAGGGAGCAGCCCCGCCACGGGGCGTGCGTCTGGTGGAACGCGAGGACGGACCAGAACTCGGACTCCGGGAAGTTCTTCGCCATCCGGGCGAGGTGCAGGACCTCGGCCATCATCAGGAGCATGACAAGCCCGCGGTAGGCATCGACGGAGGCGACGCGGGCAACCGGCCGGGGCGGTGGGGACACGGGTTGTACTCGGGATGGAAACCGGACACGGGGGGCCGGGGGTGTTCGGCCCGTGGGGCGCGGACCCTCACCTCCAACCCCTCTCCCCCATGGGTGCTCTGTTGAAATGTTCGTGATGTGACGGCCCTGTCATCAGCCCGAAGGGCTGGGAGTTCTCAGCCCAGGGCGCAGCCCTGGGCAGCAGGCCAACCGCACCGGAGCCCTGAAAGGGCGACACACGGCGATGCTGTCTCGCCCTTTCAGGGCTCCAGAGGTGGGGCCGCGTTCCCAGGGCTGCGCCCAGGGCTGAGAACTCCCAGCCCTTCGGGCTGAAGACGGAGCCACCCGACGACGAGGTTTTCAACCGAACACCCCAAGGGGAGAGGGGAGTAAACAATCCACGCATCGCGGTCTCAGATTTCCGCCAGCCGCTCCGTCGAGTCGCCGAAGGCGTCGAGGCGGACGCCAGCCTTCTCCAGGAGCGACAGGTACAGGCTGCACATCTTCCGGTTCGGCTTGCCGAGGTAGTCCAGCACGCGGCCGGTCTTGACCCGCCCGCCGCCCCGGCCGACCAGCACCACCGGCAACTGGTCGTTGTTGTGGTTGCCGGTCATCATGCTCGACAGGTACAGGATCATGCTGTTGTCGAGTAGCGTCCGGTCGCCCTCCTGCACCTCGTCCAGCTTCCCGGCGATGTACGCGACCTGCCGGGTGAAGAACTGGTTCACCTTGAGCCAGTCCGCCCCGTCCGTGTGGGACAGCAGGTGGTGGATCATGTAGTCCACCTTCAGGCGTGGGAACCGCAGCGACGAGTGGTCGTTGTTGAGCTTCAGGGTGCAGACCCGGGTGGTGTCGGTGCGGAAGGCGAGCACCAGGATGTCGCACATCAGCCGCATGTGCTCGTCGATGTCCTGGGGGATGCCGTCGGCCGGGCGGGGCGCGTCGGGCGCCGCCAGGGTCGGCCGCCAGCCCTGACGCCGGCCGGCCTTGCCGGCGTCCTCGATCTGCCGCTCGACCTCGCGGACCGCGTTCAGGTACTCGTCCAGCCGCCGCCGGTCGGCCGTGCTCACCCGGCCCCGGTAGCCGGCCGCGTCTTCCCGGACAGCGTCGAGCACGCTCTTGTCGGCCTTGCCCACCTCGTCGCGGAACAGGCGGTCGAAGGCGAGAGCGGGGTACAGCTCCAGTGGCGTCGGCGTGGTCGGGCTGCTCCACGAGATGTGTGAGCTGTAGACCATCGAGTAGTTCTTGTGGACGGCCGCGATGGCCGGCTCGGTCCCGAGCACCAGGCTCGGCACCTTGGTCTGGCCCTTGGTCCGCTCGGCGACGACCTGGTCACAGCTGACCCCGGACCGGACCTCCCCGCCCGGGGCGAGGTGCGCCCCGGTGAGGAGGTTGCCGGTCTGGCAGCTGTGGATGCCGCCGATGAGCGCCTCGGCGTTGTAGAGGCCGCGGAGGAAGAGCAACTTCTCGCGGAACGGGTGGAGCGGCCCCAGCACCTGGCCGACCTGCATCTGTCGGCCTTCGCCCGTCGCCCACCACTCCTTGCTGTGGAACCCGTTGCCGGCGAACAGGACGGCGAACCGCACCGGCGGCTCGGACGCGGTGTGCCGCGGCTTGTCGTCGCCCCAGACCGGGGCCGACTCCAGCCACGGCAGCGCCATCGTCACGCCGACCCCGCGGAGGAACGTGCGGCGGGAGAGCGGCTGGGTGATGTTCGCGGGCATCGCGCCTCCGGTGGGTCGGTGGCCGGCCGGGGCTGCCCAGCCGTGAGGTCATACCGAATCCGATCGATTCGCTACCGTCTTGTCCCCTCCCCCCTTGGGGGGGAGGGTT
>DASSAT010000136.1:0-10101 GCA_035699305.1 Fimbriiglobus sp.
CCCCCACCCCCTCGCTTCCGCTCGGGGTTCGCCCGGACCGGCGGCCCGTACCCTGGCGGCTCCTTCTCGTCCAGCGCCGGCGGCTTGCGTTTGCCAGCCAGGCACTCGACCACCACTGTCCGCAATTCGTCCGTCGTCCCCTTGAAGGTGCGGCGCAGGTACGGCTCGCAGTGCAACAGCGCCCACCGGACCGACTCGCCGGCCTTGGTGCCGCGCAGCTGGAACCACGTCCCCTCGACGAACCCGAACGCCACGTACTCGTCCCCGACCGGATCGGCGAAGAACACCAGCTTGCGGCCGGGGGCGAGCCGGTCGAGCATCACCCGGGTGTGCTTCTCCTTCTTGGCGAACGAGTCCCCGGTCAGGCTGACCGTCAGCGTCTGGAACGGCGCCTTCCCCTTGAGGTTTTCCGTGAGCTTGAACGTCACCGCCGGCTCGTCCGGGCGGACCGCCTCGACCTCGGCCGCGAAGATCATCTGCTGCTTGTCGAGTACGTCCTTGAGCGGCACCTTGGCGGTGATGACCGCGGGAGCGGGGGCGGCAGTCATCAGACAGGCGGCGAAAGCGAGGAACGGGACGGCCGGTCGAGACATCGGCACAGGCTCCAGGGTGCGGCGAGACGGCCGAAAGCGATGGCACGCGGATGACGCGGATTCCAGCGCGGATCAGAACCAAAGAGATGGAAGACAGGATCAAGAGAGCGTCTGGAATCCGGTCTTCCATCCCTGTCTTTTTATCCGCGTTTCATCCGCGCTGGAATCCGCGTCATCCGCGTACCATCGCTTACTCCTTAAATCCGCCGGAACTGGCGGTCGAGTTCCTGTCGGCTGAACAAGAGCGACGTGGGCCGGCCGTGCGGGCAGTGGTGCGAGTCGTCGGCCAGTTGCCGCAAGTGCAGCAGGTGGGCGATCTCCTCCGGGGTGAGCCGGTCGCCGGCCTTCACCGCCGCCTTGCAGGCCATCGTCGCCAGCAGGTGATCGAGCAAGGCTTCCTTCGCGGGCGGCTGGTCCTTGGTGACGAGATAGTCGATCACCCCGCGCAACACCTCGTGCGGCGCCCGGCGGGCCAGCAACGTCGGGTAGCTGGAGAGCAGCACCGTGTTGCCGCCGAAGTCGGAGACCTCCAGCCCGAGTTCCGCCAGTTCGTCTTTCACCTCCAGCACGGCGGCGGCCTGCTCGGCCGGCAGGTCGATCGGCTCCGGGATGAGTAGCCGCTGCACTTCCAGCTTGCCGTCGCGGACCCGACGGCGGAGTTGTTCGTACAGGATGCGCTCGTGCAGGGCGTGCTGGTCGATGACGAGCATCCCGTCGGGCGTTTCGAGGACGAGATACGCATCGTGGACCTGGAGCGCCGACCCGGATGGCAGTGACGGCAGGGCGAACGGCACCTCCGGCGGGTTAGCCGCGACGCGAAGCGGAGCGTGCTCCTCTTCCGGGCGAACCCCGAGCGTTAGCGAGGGGGTATCGCCCAACCCCTCCCCCGGCCCCTCCCCGAAGCGGGGAGGGGAGAAAGAGTCTGGCTCCCCCTCCCCGCTTCGGGGAGGGGGTTGGGGGGAGGGGTTGTCGGCGGGCAACCTCCGCTCCGGCAACTCCCACGGCGCCACGGTCCGTTCGGCCGCCTCCCGCCGCGGGCTGAACAAGCCAACTGTCGGACCTGACTCCTGACCCCTGTCTCCTGACCCCTGGTCCGCCGGCGTCTGGAGCCGAGGGACCAGGTTCTCTTTCATCAGCCGAGCCTTCACCGTCGCCCGGACCAGCGAGTACAAAAGCGAGTTCTCGCGAAAGCGGACCTCCGCCTTGGTCGGGTGGACGTTCACGTCCACCGTGTCCGGCGGCACCGTCAGGAACAGGAACCCGACCGCGTACCGGCCGGTCATCAGGAGTCCGCGGTAGGACTCTTGCAGCGCGTGCCCGAGGCTGCGGTCGCGGAACCACCGGCCGTTGACGAACAGGTATTGCAGCTTCGGGTTGCCGCGGTCGCACGCCGGGTCGGCGACGAACCCGGTCAGCCGCACGCTTCCCGGCCCGGAGTCGATCGCGTACAGTGCGTCCCGCACCTCGCCGCCGAAGAAGAGGGCGACCCGGTCGGTCAGCGTCGCCGACGCGGGCACCTCGTAGACGAGCCGGCCGTTGTGCTTGAGCGTCAGGTGCAGTCCGGGATTGCCCAGCGCCAGCCGGGTGACGGACTCGCAGACGTGGCCGAGTTCGGTGGGGATGCTCTTGAGAAACTTCTTGCGGACCGGAACGGTGTGGAACAGGTGCCGGACCTCGACGCGGGTGCCCGGCGCCCCGCCCCACGGCCGCACCGCCGACAGTTCGCCGCCGTCGCATCGCAGCTCGGCCCCGGTCGGCTGGTCGGGCGGCCGCGACTGGAGCTGCACCTGGGCCACCCCGCCGATGGAGGCCAGTGCCTCGCCGCGGAACCCCATCGAGGTGATGGCGAACAGGTCGTCGGCCGTCGTGAGCTTGCTGGTGGCGTGGCTGGCGAACGCCAGCGGCAGGTCGTCGGCCACGATCCCACAGCCGTCGTCGGCGACGCGGATCAACTCGGTGCCGCCCTGCTCCAGTTCGACATCGATGCGGGTGGCGCCGGCATCGACGGAGTTTTCGAGCAGTTCCTTGACGACGCTGGCGGGCCGTTCGATCACCTCCCCAGCGGCAATGCGGGTGACGACATGCGGCGGCAACTGGCGGATACGGGGCATGAAACGGCCAAGCCTCATTCGCAATGGTCGAACAGCCCCGGACCCGGCGGATAATACCAGCCGGCCTCGATCGGTCGGCGTCGCTTCCAATCCAGCTTTACCCCGATCCGCTGTCGCCAACTCCCATCCCACTCTGTCGTGAGGCCGTGAGTCTGGAGTACCGCCACAATCTGTCGGGCAATTTCTAGAGCGGCGGCCTCACCCTTCTCGGTCGCGCCGTAGTAGAGGTACAAGCCGTAGCCTTCCGTCGCCGATTCCGTGTCCTGCATGTGGTAAAATGTGTACCCCTTGACATCCCTGCCCGTTGCTTCGGTTGCCGTAATCTCATCACCGATCTCCGCCACTCCACAATTGCCGCAGCACGAGAAGTCCTGACGACAGACGATACCGTTGGATTCCAACTCCGCGAATGCATCGTCGAGTCGGTCGCAATCGGTCGTTGCGGGCCAACCGGCTTGCTCTTGGTAGTGATCGGTCAGCGCCTCGCGTACTACGCGTTGAGCAATTGGAAGTAACGCATCAGGGTTGGGCAAACCGTCTCCCGCAACCTCCACCGCAATGCGCAAAATCTCGTCGGCGGCCTTGAACCCACCAGCCACATCTTGGCGAATCGCGTTTTCCAGGTACTCGGCTGCCTCTGCGAACTTCTCGTCTTGGTCACGCATGGTCCGGCCTCAGTAACTTGGAGCTTGACGGATTCACTTCCCCGCGGTCTTCTCGTCGTCCTCAGTTTTCCACTTTTGCAGGTTGCGGTACAAGGTCCGTTCGCCGATGCCGAGCATCGCCGCGGCCACGTCGCGCTTGCCGCTGGCCAGGGCCAGCGCCCGCTCGGTGTAGTAGCGCTCCACCTCCGCCAGCGGCCGGCCGACCAGCCGGTCCGGGCCGTCGGCCGACGACACCCCGGCATGCCCGCCCAGCAGCGCCGCCGGGCCGGCGTCCTCCGGCAGGTCGTCCGGGCCGAGCACCCCGTCGGCGTCCAGCACCAGCATCCCCTCCAGCACGTTCTTGAGTTCCCGCACGTTCCCCGGCCAGTCGTACCCGGCCAGCGCCCGCCGCACCGGCTCGGCCACCGCCGGCACCGGCCGGCCGTACTTTCGCGCCAGGTCCGTCAGGAAGTGGTTGAGCAGCAGCGGCAAGTCCTCCATCCGCTCCCGCAGCGCCGGCAGCCGCACAACCCCGACCTTCAGCCGGTGGTACAGGTCCTTGCGGAACCTCTTCTCCACGACCATCGCCTCCAGGTCTTTGTTGGTCGCGGCGACGATCCGCACGTCCACGCGGATCGGGTCGTTCGCCCCGATCCGCACCACCTCGCCGTTCTCCAGCACCCGCAACAGCTTCGCCTGCAAGGCCGGCGGCATGTCGCCGACCTCGTCCAGGAACAGGGTGCCGCCGTGGGCGTGCTCGAAGCGGCCCTTGCGGACCTTCTCCGCCCCGGTGAACGCTCCCGGCTCGTGGCCGAACATGTCGTCGTCGAGCAGGTTCTCGTTGAGGGCGGCGCAGTTCATCGCCGCGAACGGCCTGGCCCGCCGCGGGCCGTTGACGTGCAGCGCCTTGGCCGCCAGTTCCTTGCCGGTCCCGTTCTCGCCGAAGATCAGTACCGGCGCCGCCGTCGGGGAATACGCCTTGAGCAGCCGCAACACCTGCCGCATCTTCGGGCCGCTGCCGACCACCCCCTCGTAGCCGAACTTCTCGTCGAGCTGCTGCCGCAGTTCGCGGTTGGCGCGTGCCAGCCGGACCCGCTCGGCCGACTTCTCGACGATGGCGCGCAGCTCGGTCATGTCGATCGGCTTGAGCAGGTAGTGGGCCGCCCCGAGCCGCATCGCCTCGACGGCGGTCTTGACTTCGCCGTAGCCGGTGATGACGTACGCCTCGGCGTCCGGCAGGTGCTCCCGCACCCGGCGGACGATGGTCAACCCATCGAGATCGGTCATCTTCAGATCGGTCAGGACCACGTCGAACTCGTCCTGCTCGACGCGGGCGGCGCCGGCCTTGCCCGACGTGGCGACGGTGACGGCGTGCCCCTTGCGCCGCAGGCTCTCGGCGATCGCCTCGGCGAGGTTCTTGTCGTCGTCGATGACCAGGACGCGGAGCGGGTCGGCAGGCATCAAGGGGTCCGGTGGGTGGCGAACGGAATGACCGATGGTACGCGCCCGCCGGCACCCGTTGATACAGAGTTTATCAGTTTCCAGGTTAACCCAGGTTCTCAGGTTTCGCCGTGACCTGTAGAATCGCAGAGCTTTTGAGGGAACCGCTCACTCGCCCTCGCTTGGTCCACCATGATGTTCCTTCTTGCGATCAGTCGGAGGGCGACATGGCAACGTTCCGAACCGGCGGTCTGGCTTTGGCGGTCGGTCTGGTCTTCGCGGTTGCACAGGCCGCGTCGGCCCAGACCACGTACTCCTGGAACGGTGCCCGGACGGACTGGGCAGCCGCATCCAGTTGGACGCCGAACGGTGTGCCGGGGGCGGCCGACACGGCACTGTTCGAGAACACCGTCTCGGCGAACCCGCTGTCGCTGCCCGTTCTGAACGGGAACGCTCAGGTCGGCGCGCTGCACTTCGACTACAACCTCGTGCAACTGGACACGCCATCGACCTCCACCTTTGGCACCCCCAACACGTTCCTGGGCAACGGCCACACGCTCACCGTCGGGAACGGCGGCAGCCAGTCGTTTTCCCCAGTCCGCATCACCGGCAGTGTCGATCGGATCGGGTTCGAGAACTTGCAGGTGGCCCTGGCGGCCGGCACCACCCTGACCGGCGACGCGGCCGTCAACGGCGTGCTCACGGTCGATACCCTCAACCGGCTCGCCCTGCTCAACAACAGCAACTTCCAGGCGTTCGTTCCCCCGAACGGCACGTTGCTGCCGGTCACGCTCAACGGTGGCGGGCTGGTCGTCGATGGCACAAGTAGCTTCGGAGCGGACACCATCCGGTCCTTCGGCGGCAACATGCAGTTCATCGGCGGCTCGAGTACGACCTCCGGGGCCACCACCATCCACGGGGCCGGCGGCATCCAGGTCTTGTCCGGGCAGACCACCGTCAACCTTTCGCAGATCACCAGCCCGCCGGCAGGACAGTCCGCAAACAGGATCGAAGTGTGGTTCGGTCAGAACCTGACGCCCGGCCTGTCCATCCCCCTGTCGAGCCGGGGACTGGTCTCGTTCAGCGTTCCGAGGACGGCCGGTATCGGCAAGATCATTCTGAACGGTTACGGGAGCCTGGTCTCGAACGGGCTGATCCGGGACGGCAGCACGCCGTATGTCACGACCACCAACAGTGACGGCGACATGCGATGGGCCACCTACGACCCGAACAACAACAACGGGGTCGTCCCGGGCGCCATCGTCACCCGGAACGGGACCGCCCTGTCGAGTGGGTTATCCACGGAAAACGTGGTCTCCCGGCCCCAGGGGGCGACGCTCAGCAATGACGTGACGCTGGGGAGCCTGGCCTTCGATCTGTCGTCGGCCGATACCCTCAACCTCGGCGGAAACACGCTGACGACCAACGGGGTCATCCTGACCGCTCGCACCGGCTCCCCTTCGCTGACCATCTCGAACGGGACCCTGGCCGGGACGGGCGGGTCCGTCCGGCACGTCGTCGTGAACCTCGGCAATCAACAAATGGTCCTGAACGGCGTCAACCTGGCGTCCGGCGGACCGCTCGCCAAGTCCGGGAGTGGAACCCTCGTCCTGGCCGGGACGAGCGATCTGGTCAACTTTGCCAACACCAGCACGGACGTGAGTATTAACAACGGAGCGATCCGGGCCGTCATCAACGGTCCCCAGGCCACCTTCGGGCTGAACAACAACCTCCGGTTGCGCGGCGGCTATCTGGAGGCGGACGCCCAGGGCGGGACCGCCACGTTCACCCGCACGCTCGGCACCGGGGCCGGGCAGGTGAACTGGGCCACCAGCGCGGACGACCACGGCAACGGCGGGTTCAAGACGTTCAACGGCAATCTGACGGTGAACCTCGGCAACGACGGCCACACCCTGACCTGGGATAGCCGCACCGGCGAGAGCCAGTTCTTTGTCCGCGACGGCAACAGCCTGCGGTTCAACACGCCGGTCGGGACGGGCCGCATCGACTTCGTGAACAACCTGAACCTGGACGGCGGGACTGCGGGCATCCGAACCAGCCGCGCCATCGAGGCGTTCGGGAACATCAACTTGACGGCCGATGCCCGGCCACCGGCCGAGCGGACCCGGCTGACGGGTACGATCTCCGGCGGCCCGTCGGCCAACCTGAATTACGGGTTCGGCGACGGGTTCATCGAAGTCACCGGGGCCAATACCTACGCGGGAGACACTCATGTCAGCATCCACGGCCTGATCGTGAGCAACACCGCCGGCTCCGCGACCGGGACGGGAAACGTTCGGCTCGACCAGGCGTATTTGATGGGGACCGGGACCATCGCCCCGGCATCCGGGAAGAACGTGCTGGTCGCCGGCGGGACAATCTTTCCCCAGTCCGACGCCGGGCCGTCCAACCTGACCATCGGCAGCGCCGGGGCGGACAACGATCTGAGCTTCCGCAAGCGGCTGCCCACGAGCGGCGACTCACAGTTTATCGTCATGGCGCTCACCCCGACCCAGTACGGCCGGCTGACCGTTCGGGGTACAGGCGACATCACGATCGACGGTGCGGCCTTAACGGTGGGCCTTGATGCGGCCTTCACGCCGTCCGCGTCCGACGTGTTCGGCATTCTGGACAATCAGACGGCCAACCCGATCACCGGTGGTTTTAACGGGATCGCAAACGGCGGGCGGGTGAACGCGATCCTTATCAATGGCACGCTCGTCGGCAGCTTCCAGGTGAGCTACACCGGAAACATCTCCGGCACCGACGTCATCCAGACCGGCGGCAACGACCTGGTCCTGTACAACTTCCAGCCGGTGCCCGAGCCGTCCGGGTTGCTGGCCGCGGGCGCCGCGGCGGCCGGGCTGGTCGGGTTCCTCCGCCGGCGCCGGCGGTCGGCCCGGCTGGCATAACGGCGCCTGCGGGTTTCCGACGGCGGGCGGAGTGGATATCATCAGGCGGCACCCGCCCACCCCCGGAGCCTGCCCGATGAAACTCCTCCGCCTTTCGCTGGTCGTCGTTGCCATCTCCGCGGTGGCCGCCGTTGCGCTGGTCGCCCACCAGGCGCCGCCGACCGGCGCGGCGATGGCCGCCGCCGCCGACAAGTTCCTCGCCGCCCTCACCCCCGAGCAGAAGGCGAAGGCCGCCTTCACTTACGACGACCCGCAGCGCGAGAAGTGGTACTTCACCCCGCAACAGAAGCAGCGCCAGCCGACCCGCAAGGGCGTCCGGCTGGACGAACTCACCGCCGACCAGAAGGCCGCGGCCCTGAACCTCCTGCGGGCCGGCCTCTCGACGCACGGCTACGACCAGGCCGCGACCATCATGAGTCTGGAGGCGATCCTGGCCGAGTTGGAGACGAAGGGATCGATGGTCCGCAACCCGCAGTGGTACTTCGTGAGCATCTTCGGCAAGCCGTCGAACACCGGCGCGTGGGGCTGGCGGATCGAGGGGCACCACCTGTCGGTGAACCTGACGCTGGACAAGGGGGAGATCGTCACGGCGACGCCGCTGGTGTTCGGGGCCAACCCGGCCGAGGTCCGCAGCGGGCCGAGGAAGGGACTCCGCACCCTGCCGGAGACGGAAATCCCGGCGAAGGCGCTGATCGCGTCGCTGACCGCGGAGCAGAAGAAGGTCGCCCTTCAGCCGAAGCAGCAGTCGGAGATCAAGGAGGGCCAGCCGACGGCCGGCGTCGGCGCGCCGGTCGGGCTGCCCGCGGCGAAGATGACCGCCGAGCAGAAGGCGCTCTTGCAGAAGCTCCTGGAGGGTTACGCCAACCGGCTGCCGGCGGACATCGCCACGGCGGAACTGAAGCGTGTACGCGATGCCGGGCCGGAGAAGGTGCACTTCTCGTACTGGGTCGGCGAGGACCGCAAGGGCAAGCCGTACACCTACCGGGTGCAGGGGCCGACGTTCGTGGTCGAGTTCCTGAACGTGCAGGCCGACTCGGCCGGCAACCCGGCCAACCACATCCACAGCGGCTGGCGTCGGCTGCCCGCCGACTTCGGGCTGAAAGGGAGCTGACGTGACCGCTGCGAACCCGACGGCCGCGCAACAGCCCAGGCTCCTCGACCAACTGCGGGCCGCCTGCCGGGTGCGGCACTACTCGATCCGCACCGAGGAGGCGTACGCCGACTGGGTGCGGCGGTTCATCCTATTTCACGGCAAGCGGCACCCGCGCCAGATGGGGGCGGCCGAGATCAACCAGTTCCTCACCCACCTGGCCGTCGTGGGGCGCGTCAGTGCCAGCACGCAGAACCAGGCGTTCAGCGCGGTCCTCTTCTTGTACCGTCATGTGTTGCAGGCGGAGCCGGACCGGGTCGAGGGCGTGGTTCGCGCCCGTCGGCCGAAGCGACTGCCGGTCGTCCTGACGCGCCCCGAGGTCCAGCAGGTGTTGGGGCAGTTGGACGGCACCTATCGACTGATGGGGCAGTTGCTCTACGGCAGCGGGTTGCGGCTGCTCGAGTGCCTACGGCTGCGGGTGAAGGACGTGGACTTCGAGCGGGGGGAGGTGGTGGTGCGCGAGGGGAAGGGGAACAAGGATCGCCGGACGATGTTGCCGGCGGCGGTGCGGCCGGTGCTGGCGGCGCACCTGGACCGGGTGAGGCGGTTGCACGAGGCGGACCTGACAGCCGGCCTGGGGCGGGTGTATTTGACGGACGCGCTGGACCGGAAGTTCCCGGCCGCGGCGGCGGAATTTCGCTGGCAGTACGTCTTCCCGTCGGCGAGGATGTCAACCGACCCGCGGTCGGGGGTCCGTCGTCGGCATCATGCCCATGAGGCGGCGGTGTCGCGGGCGATCACGGAGGCGGTGCGCCGGACCGGGCTGACCAAGCGGGCGACGAGCCATTTGTTGCGGCACAGTTTTGCGACGCACCTGTTGGAGGACGGGTATGACATCCGCACGGTGCAGGAGCTACTAGGCCATGAGGATGTGAGCACGACGATGATCTACACGCACGTGTTGAACCGGGGCGGTCACGGAGTCCGTAGCCCGCTGGACACCTGAGGTCGGCGCAAGGTCGGTTAGTGGGATAGCGAGCGCGGTGCCCGGGCCGGCATTCGGTCGCAAGCGAAGCCGTGACAAGCGATTGGCGGAACCGCGACGGTTGGGTTATACTCAGGGGATAGCTTGCGCCGGCGCAAGCTAATAACAAGTTCGGCTGACCCGCCGCCGAGGTGGTTGCGAGGTTAACAGGCTCTGACAAAACCGGTTGGCATGAGGTTTGAACCCTGGCAGTGTAGCCCACCCCGCAGCGGAGGCTCCTGCTATGGCGATCGCTCGCATGCCGGACGAGTTCTACGACCTCGTCG
>DASSAT010000137.1:0-3553 GCA_035699305.1 Fimbriiglobus sp.
TATCGAAGGCGAACGACACGTGGGTGTCAGTCAGGCCGAGGTCGCCCAGTCCGGGGATGATCGCCCCGACGGCCAGGGTCGCGCCGAACACGACTTCGTTGGTCCCGCCGCTGGCCAGCGCGAAGCTGATGAGCGAGCCGGGGTCGGCGGCCAGTTCACTCACCCGGATCTTGCCGTCGCCGCTCGGGTCGTTCAGGTCGAACCGGAGCTGCACCGACGGGTCGATCGTCAGCTCGGCGTCGCGCAACTCGACGGTCAGGAAGCCGAACTTGCCGCCGGCCCGGACCCCATCGCCGGCGATCTGGATGTCGCGGATCACGAACTCGTGCTCGGCCGTCGGGATGACGAAGAACCCGTCCGCATCGACGCCGAAGCTCAGGTGCGCCTCCACCAGGAACGTGACCTCGACAGAGCCGGACAGGTCTACCACGTCGCCGATGTGCAGGGTGTTGAGAATGGCGTCGCCAGCGATGGCGAGGTCGATCACCCCGCGGAGCGTCTTGCTGAAATCGACATCGTACTGGAATAGCTCGTCGGTCAGGTCGCCGGGCGTCAGGTCGGTCACGGTGACGTCGCCGAGGGCGTCCAGGGCCGCCTCGATCTGGGCCTTGGTGGTCAGGGCGGTGCCGATGTCCGCGATGTTCAGAACGGTGTCGCCGGTCTCGAACAGCCGGCGCAGGAACGACCCGCCGACCAACTGGAGGCCGCCGTTGGGGCTGGTCCGACTGACCACCCCGAACAGGTCGCGGGGCGGGGTCGGCAACTCGACGAAGTCGCCGTTGGCCCCGTCGGCGAGACTCGACGGGTCGAACAGGCCGAAGTTGGCGCCGGCCAGGGCGTCGGCCAGAAGTCCGCCGGACGCGTCGGCAAACGACCCGAGGCCGCCGCCGAGGGCCGGATTGGCGTTGAAGGCGATCGTCCCGATGGCGGGGACCGTCTCGACGTTCTGAAGTGTGACCTTCTGGTCCCCGGACACGCCGAACGCGTCTTTCCCGGAGATCGTGATCACGCTCCCGGTCTGGCTCTTGCCGGTCAACTGGAGCTGCGGCCCGAAGACGATCTCGTCGGTGCCGGCCCCGGCCTGCTCGGCGATGGTGATGCCGCCAGCGACGGCGATCGGCCCGGCCCCGCCGTCGATCGTGTACTTGTCGTTGCCGCCGCGGCCGTCGAGCACGATCGAGCCGATCGCATCGACCGGGACGGTGGCGACCGGGTCGCCGGCGCCGAAGGAGACGTCGAGCAGCCTGGGCTGGCCGGTCCGCCGCTTCAGGGTGATGCTGTCGGCGGCCGCCGCGTCGCCGAACACCTGGAGGGTCTCCGGGGTGGTCAGGGTGCGGCTGGCGTTCGGGACGGTCCAGGCGCCGCGGCCGAGGGTGCCGGCCAGCAGCAAGTCGTCTTGCGGGTAGTAGCGCAGGTCGGTGACGATGGTGTTCGCCAGCCCGGCCCCGTACTCGCTCCACCCGGTCGCCGGACTGGCCGTATCGACCAACCGGAACACCCCGCCCCGGCCGCCGACCAGCACGACGACCTTGTCGTCGGCGGTCGAGGTCGCCGTCGCCCCGCGGTCGAGGAACAGCTCGATCGTCTGCGCCCCGTCACCGGAGAACACTCCGCCAGCCGCGGCGTTGAGGTTCCCGGTCAGGTCGGTCCAGGTGGTCACGTCGCCGGTCGCCTCGTTGAATACGCCGCGCCAGACCTTCCCGCCCGTGGTGAGGACGTACACCTCGTGCCAGTTGTCCGCGTTGATCGCCAGGTCGGCGACCTTGGCCCCGTTCGGGCCGCCGGCCGCCTGCCAACTCGGCAGCGACCGGAAGTTCTGTCCGGCCTGCACCCGGACGTAGACGTGCCCTTTATCGTCGGTGGGACCGTCCACGGTGCCGACCCAGGCGACGTCGGGCTTATCGACGAGGGTGCCGGACCCGTTCCGCTCCCGCCCGCCGTAGGCGATCGACGACACCTCGCCGATCTTGGCGGTGTCCGGCGGCCGGAACTTCTGGATGCCCAGGATGATTCCGACCGGCTCGCCGTTCTGGAGGGTGAAGTCGTCGCCGGGGTCGCCGCCGATCAGGAAGTCGTCGTCGGTCTCGTACAGGAAGGAGGTGCCCAGCAGGATCCGCTGCGGGTCGATGGCGTTGATCGCGTACTGCGTGATGAACGGGACGGTCGGGTCGAAGATCGTGATCTCGTCGTCGTCGAGCAGCCCGGTGCCGTTGACCTCCAGTCCCTGGAGGTCGCCGTCGGTGCTCAGGTTCTCGATCCGCTGGAACCCGCCGAGGTTCTGGGCGCTGATGTACTTGATGCTCTTGCCGTCCTCGACGGTCGAGAGGACGATACCGCCGTCGCCGCCGAACAGCTCGGTCCAGGTGAACGAGCCGTGGGAGTTCTGCCGCGGGGTGCCGTTGTCCTGCGCCCCGCCGAAGATCACGTCGTTGACCACGTCGTAAGCAACCGAGATGAACTCGGTCAGCCGCAGGTCGCCGTTGACCGAATTCCACACACGGGTCGCGGCGGATGGGGTGGTGAGCCGGAACAGGCCGCCGTCGTCGGCCTCGAGGAGGTTCCCGTCGGGGGCGAACAGCAGGACCCGTGAGTCGGCGTGCGGGGCGGTCGAGTTGGCCCCGGCGTCCACGGCGATGAACCACTGCGAGTTGGTGACCGCCTGGTTCGCGGTGGTCCCGGTGGTCGCTCCGAAGACGCCGCGGAAGAGCCGCCCGCGGAACGGCGGGTTGGGGTCGGTGTCGCCGCCGACGTACACCTCGTTCGGGTTGGTCGGGGAGGCGACGATGGAGAAGTGGACGTTCGCCTGCGCCCCGGGGTGGAGGCCGCCTTCGGAGTCGCCCGGGTCGGCCATCTTGGTCCAGCTCCCGCCCTGGTCGCCGGTCCGGTACAGGTCCCGCAGCCGGGACGCGGCGCCGCCCCGCTTGAGTACCTCGTCGGTGAAGTGGACCTTCGTCAGCAGGGACTTCAGGGTGATGGAGTTGGCCGCCGGGTTGACCGAGGCCACCTTGACCACCTCACGCGACTTGCTCACGACCGTGTCGCCGATGGCCACCGTCACCGCGGTGTCCAGCTCCAGCTCCGAGGTCGCGGGGTGCAGGGCGGCGACGGTCCGGTCCACCGTCCCGGCCGCCGTGGTCAGCCGGACCGGCATGCCGACGACGAACCCGGCGAGGCTGCGCACCGCGAACTGGGTGACGCTGCTTCCGGCCGCCGCCACGGTGGTGGTTGCCTCACCCACGATCAGCTCGTCGTCCGGCTCGAACAGGGAGGCATCATCGACCGACAGGACGAGTTGCCCGGCGGGGGGCGTCCCGCCGGCCGGGGCGTTCAGGGTGCTCGACACCGCGGCGATCACCCCGGCGTAGACCACGTCCTGGTCGTGCAACGCCAGGATCACCCGGGTGGCGTCCGCCACGTCGATCGTGTTCCCGCCGGTCCCGTTCACCAGGGTCCAGTTCTGGCCGAAGTCGATGCTCCGGTATACCCCCAGCGCGGGAATCCCGACGTAGACGTGGGAACCAGTCGGGGTGCCGACCAGCCCGCTGGCGTCGAA